>JAKSUP010000002.1 GCA_024408905.1 bacterium | reverse complement strand
CCTCCCCTATTTCCCTCCCCCCCTTTGCCCCCCCATTTACCCCCCTCCTATTTCCCCCCCCCATTTACCCCCCCCATGTTGTTTTTTTTATGGGTTTATTGTATAGTCCATATATTCGAAGGAGAAAGTAATGAAAGTAAGCGTAAAGGTTCCTGCTACGTCAGCAAACATAGGTCCCGGATTTGATTGTTTGGGTTTGGCACTACCTATTTACAATACGATAACTATTGAAGAGACAGTTTTACCGGGAACAGGAATCGAAATCAATATGATGTCAGAAGAAGAAGCTATTGATGAAATGGCTTTTGACACAATTCCGAAAGACGAAAATAACATTGTTTATAAGGCTGTGGAACTTTTGTATAATTCAATTGGTCAAGAGCCTTCAGAATTGAAAATAAATATACAATCACAGATTCCTATAACTCGAGGTCTGGGAAGTTCGGCATCTGTAGTAGTAGGTGGTTTGTTAGCAGCTAACAGATTATTGGGTTCTCCTGCAGATGAAGCTGCTTTGTTGGCGATTGCAACTGAAGTTGAAGGTCATCCTGATAATGTTGCTCCGGCAATTCTCGGTGGTTTTGTTTTATCAAATAAGGAAGAGGATGGAACGGTTTCATATTGTAAGCTGAATTGGCCTGAAGAATGGGATATTACTGTGTGCATACCGGACTTTGAATTAGCAACGAGTATTGCTCGCTCTGTTTTGCCGGAACAAGTTCCTATGCAGGATGCAATATTTAATGCAACACATTTGGCGATGCTTGTTCAAGCAGTAAACACCAAAGATGAAAAATTGATGAAATTAGCATTAAAAGACAGAATTCATCAACCATACAGAGAAAAATTAGTTCCGGGAATGAAAGAAATAATAGATGCCTTCAAACACGAAGAAGGAGTTCTTGGTTGTGTTTTATCCGGAGCAGGACCTTCTTTATTAATTATTTCTCATAAATATGATGTTGATACTATTAGTTCAAAAGTGCGTGAAATATGGGAAGGCCAAAATATTAAAGTTGATATAAGAACTTTGAGTGTTGAAGAACAGGGCGCTATTGTATTTTAGTTTTTAATTTGAACTATTTTTTCTAAATCCGTTATTGGATTCGTGTAAAGTATTGTATTTTTTTACCGTTAATAATCTTGTGAGGTAAATGCGAGGTAAAAATGGCAAGAATTATTGAATCAACGAACGGAACAAGAAGAATGGTCAGATTATCAACAGACGATATTATTTCTGTAGTACAAGATTATCAACGGATAGTTCCACGATTTTCATCAATAGAGGAAGTCAGAAACTATCTTTCTGATGTTATTGTGTACATACCTGAAGAAGTTTAGAAGTCTGATGACATTAGTTCAGACAATGAGCGTTTAGCTTCTTCATGAGTAGGATCTTGTTCTAAAATTTCCATATATAATTTTTTTGCTTTTTCTGCATTATTATTTTCATAAAGCAAGGCTAAATTGTATTTTACATCTAAAGCATCAGGAGCGACCTCAATGGCTTTTAACAAAAATTCTTCTGCTTTTTTTGTTTCTTGTTGTGAAGCATAAAGCATTCCTGTTCTATAGAGTCCTCTAGGGTTCTTTTCATCAATTTTTAATAAGTCTGTGAGGGCTCTTTTTTCTTCAAAGAAGTTTCCTAAGATATGGTGTGCTTCTGCTAACTTTACAAGATATTTTGCTTGATTAGTTTTTTGTTTATCATATTCAAGACTTTTTTGTAAATATTCAATAGATTCAGCGACTTGTTTTTCTGCAATTTTGTTTATAGCAGTGTTGTAATATATTTCAGGATTTAGAGGATTATATTCACCGGCATTCCTTAAATATTTATAAGCATTGTCATAATCTTGTTTTTCAGAACAGTCACAAGCCCATGTGATATATAAATCACAAACAAGTGTCCTTATTTCTTTTGCCTCTTTTTGTGTACTTTTATCAAGCAATTCCAAATATTTATCCAAAGCTTTTTGGTATTCTTTTTGTTTTATATATGCTTTGGCAAGTTCAACGGTAACGCCATATCCTTTTTCGGAAATCATAACTAATTCTTCTAATATTGCGATACCCTCTCCGTAATTGTCCAGTTTAATATTGAAGTTGGCGATATTATTTCTTATTTTAAATTTGTCAGAACCTTGAATTTCTAATTCTTTTTCAGAATATTCAATAGCTTTTTCCCATTCTTCTGTTTCAACATATAAATCGACAAGTGTTTCGTGAATCCACAATAATTCTTTTGGGTCAGTAACAAAAGTGAGTGTATATACAAGTGTGTCAATTGCTTTTGCTTGATTTTTAATTTTTATGTAAAGTTTAATAAGTTTTTTATTTGTATCTATGTCTGTAGGATATACTTCCAAGCATGTTTTATAGGCTTCAAAAGCTGCAGGGTAATCATGTGCTTCTTCGTTAAGTTCAGCCAAAATGGAATTAACTTCCATAATTTCTTGATTATCAGTGACTAAGGTTGCCAACAGCCCGTATACAGATATTGCAGAAAACGGCTGTTCTGTGTCTCTGTATAATTCTGCAAGAGTTTTGACAACATCTTTGTCACGACTCCTTTTTTCAAAAATGGTTTCATAAAGTTGAACGGCTTTACCTAAATAATCTTTTTTTATGTAACATTTTCCTAAAAGCTGTTGTATATCTATTTCATTAGGTTCTTTTTTTAGAACTGTCGTGCATTGTTTAATCGCATTATTATATTTACCCTGATTAAAATAGGCTTTAGCTAAATATTTTCTGACTTCTTGGTGCGATGGTACACGATTAAGGTATTCGGACGCCAAAAGTTCGACAATGGCATATTCACCTTTCTCAAAAAGGATTTTTACCTGTTCAAGTACATTTTTTGTTGTTAGCTGTAATTCTTGTTCTTTTTTATCTTTTGGTGGAAAGATAATTGAATACAAAATAGCAATAGCTAAAAATGCTACAAATACAACTATAATTACTAATATTAGGTTTGAATTAGTTAAAATCAAATCTTATACTCTCTCATATTACCTTTATTATTATACATGTATTTGTGTAAAAAAGCAAAATTAATATAATTTAATGATTTACTTTTGGCAAAAAATAGTTAAACTGTAGATATGAAAATCAAACTTCAAAGTATTATATTTATGTTTTTTGCACTTGCGTTTATGCCTGTGTTTGCCGACTCATGGGATGACGTTCCGAATCTTGATAGAGCTTGGGATGGGCAAAAAACTATAACAAACAAAGAATTTGAAGAAGTTATGGATGCACTTCAAGCAAAACAGAAGAAAAAAGAAAAGAAACAGAAAGAAAAAAGGGCAAAAAAAATTAGTGGAGGCGGCACAAGTCTTCATGAAGAATTGAATCCATCAAAAGAGATTACTAAAAACACTATTTTAAAGGATTCTAAAGAGGGTTTTTTAGTAAATGTGCCTGTTGATTTGATTATAGACAATGCCATTTTGGAAAAAGGTTTCTACAATGTTATTGGAAGCCGTGATAAAGATAATAAAAAAGTTTATATTAATTTTTATCAGTCACAATTCTGTAAAGGTAAAGTAGAAGTCAAAGAAACTGATGAAGATTTTGATGAAAGTGAAGTAGATTTTGCAAAAATAATTCCTTATAATGAGTCGTTTGTTAAGCTCATTTTTGGCTCTATAGATTTCAATGCATACGCTCTTGTTCCGTATTATACAAAAGTCGAAGAATGAGAAGTTAAGTATGTAGAAAAATTAAAGTTTTTCTGTCTTTTATTATAAGGTTTTGGCAAAAATAAAAAATCCTGTTATAATAAAAGTGCAAACAGTAAAGCTTGTTTAAAAAGACAAATTGTATACAAAATAGTTGTTAACAATGATTTTAAAGCCGAGTTTGTGCAATATCAAAGAAAATCGCATATAAGAGAGTTGATTAAATTTCAGTATATTCTTGGTAAAGAATACTCCAAATAATGGGTGTAATAACTTTGATAGGGTTGATATAATAATACTATGTAATATATGTGGAGAATAGTATGGCAGAAAATGAAAAACCTGAAATCCCAAGTGGTAGAGGACAAGAAAACAAAAACGTAATAATTATATTAGTTGCTTTAGTAATACTTTTGGCATTGTTTGCTATAGTTATATATTTTATGGTAGACAATGTTGTCACACAAAGAATAAGTAAAATTACACCTGTTGCCGAGGAAGTTGAAGATGAAGCAGCTGAAGAAGGGGATGAAATCCAAAGAGGAATCATAGTTGACTTGGGCGATTTCATTTTAAATCTTTGTGATGAAGCTCAAAAGAAGTATTTAAAAGTGAATGTTGCTATAGAAGTTTCACAAAAAGATACGGATTTTGCTGGTGCAGCAGAAGAATCTAAGGGTGGTCACGGGCATGAAGCTCCTGCTCCAAAAGATCCAATGGAATCAATACAACAAGAAATGAATCAATTTAAACCGGCTATAAGAGATGTTGTTATTACTAATTTATCAAGTAAAACATCTGCAGAATTGTCAACAGCAGCCGGTAAAGAATTGGCAAAAGAACAAATTTCAAATGAGATAAATTCAATTCTCGCTGGGGAAAGAGAAGTTTTAAGAGTCAGCTTTGGACAATTCATAATTCAGTAGTTGACTAATAAAGGGAAATAATGGCAGATTTAACAAATACAAAATCACGAGGTTATGGGGCAGAGGATGCATTTTCAGGAGATGACTCAGAACATAAGAGTTACAAGCTCTATAATTTCAGACGTCCGGACAAATTCTCAAAAGATAACTTGAGAGCATTGAGAGATATTCACAGAGAATTTTCAAAGGCGATTTCTCTTATATTAAGTGGTTATTTACGTATGAGGGTCGAAATAGAAATCGTTTCTGTTGACCAATTAACGTATGAAGAATTTGTTCGTTCTATGCCATCACCTATTAGCGTTGGTGTTTTTGAGTTTGAACCGTTGTCCGGTCAAATTCTGTTGGGTGTAAGTTTTGAAGTTATTTCTTGTATTGTAAACCGTATGTTGGGTGGTATCGGTAATATTGATCAACAAACGAGAGAACTTACTGATATTGAAAAAGCTTTAGCTAAAAAAGTTATTAATATAATCATTCAGTCATTGGAAGATTCTTGGAACACAATTATTCCTGTTAACGGAAAATTTATCGGATTGGATGACAATTTCCAATCAATTCAAGTTGCAACAGCCGGCGAAATTGTTGCCCTTTTAACATTTGAAGTTCAAATATCAGGAAAACATTTTGGTTTGTTTAGTATCTGTTTCCCATATCCTGTATTAGAGACTGTTTTGGGACACTTAAGCACGCAACACATATTCCAAACTAAAGGTTTAGTTGCTTCTAATGATGAAAGATTGAAAATGATTTCAAAAATTAATTCATCAAATGTTGATTTGAGAGCTCAATTTGGTTCATGTAGTATCACCTTAGACGATTTCTTACAACTTACGGAAGGTGATATTATCAAGCTTGATAATAAGGTTGAAGATGATTTAATTATCAAAGTTAACGGCGAGAAAAAATTCTTTGCACGTCCGGGAACTATGAAAGATAAAATATGTATTAAAATTACTGATGTGTATGATGAAATGCACGAAATATTAAGAAATTATTTTTAGAAATATAGAAAGGACTTAACATGCCTGGTGATGATGATTTCAAAGAAATGGATGCGAATAATTTAGGTGGCAATTCTGAAGAAGATGCGTTGTCTGAACAAGATGTTGAACAAGAAGAAGCTGCAGCTTTGGAACCTGAAGTCGCACCTTCAAGTGAGACTGCTTCTGCTGACCCTGTTACAGTGCAGCCTGTTCAATTTGCTTCTTTTGAAGACTTAGAACAAGTGCAAGGACCTCAAAACCAAAACTTAAACATTTTATTAGATGTTAAATTGCAGTTAACTGTTGAACTTGGTAGAACAGAGCTTCCTATCAAAAAAGTTTTGGAACTTACCAAAGGTTCAATTGTTACATTGAATAAAGCAGCCGGTGAACCTGTTGAACTTTATGCAAACGGGAAATTGATTGCTTATGGAGAAGTTGTTGTAATTGAAGATAACTTCGGTTTGAGAATTACGCATATTACTGATCCTGCAAAACGTCTAAATTCTTTAGCGCCTAATAAAGAAGAAACATAAACTTTTCTTGACTTTAGGGTATATTTAAAGTATTTTTAGAGGGTACGATATTTCGTACCCTTTTTAGTATCACAAAAGTTTTAGGGAAGAGACTATGGATTTTACAACACTAACCATTAATGTATTAAAAGCTTTATCATTGTTTGGAAGCTATGGCATCGGAATTATATTACTTACTATTTTGGTAAGAGCAGCTATGTGGCCTTTGGGGGTATCACAACAGCGTTCTATGAGAACAATGCAGTTGTTACAGCCAAAAATGAAGGCTATTCAAGAGCGTTATAAGAGCGATCCTCAAAAAATGCAGCAAAAGATGATGGAGTTTTATAAAGAGCATAAATTCAATCCGATGGCAGGGTGTTTTCCATTATTAATCCAAATGCCTATATTCATTTTATTGTATTCATCTTTAATGAGTCCTCAATTTATACAAATGGCGGGGGATTCTCATTTCTTGTTTATAAACAGACTTGATGCAACTCTAAAAACATCAGCAGGTGTATCTCATGATGGAACTTTAGGAGTTGGTAAATATGACACTTTTATGTCAGGTAAGACTGCAAAAGTTTATTTGAAAGGTATAGATGAACCTGTTGAAAAAGTTAAAATTGAAAAGCCTAACAAATCAGTAGAAGTTCAAGGCGAACTTAAACCGGGCGAAAATGTTGATTTAAAAATTAGTTTAGATAATTTGAACATGAAGTTCTCTGAGCTTGATAAGATTGAAAAAGCAGAAATTGATGTAATGGATGTTCAAAGCAAAGAATCAGAATTAATCAATTTTGAGAGAAAAGGGGACTTGTTGGTAGCAAGTGTTCCGACAAAAGAAGTCAAAACTTCTTTCCATTATGATGTAATGCTTTTGATTGCTTTGTTTGCAATTACTATGATATTCTCTCAAAAAGCTATGATGGCAATGAATAAAAATTCTAATCAAGATCCGGCACAGGCAGCTATGCAGAAGTCAATGAATACATTTATGCCTATTATGTTGACTTTCACTTTTGTAATCATTCCTATTCCTGCCGGCGTATTACTTTATTTGATTGCATCAAATTGTTTCCAAGTTGCGCAAACTGTTATCATTAATAAACAGCTAGAACTTGAAGATGCTAAAAAAGCTGAAAAAATCGATGATGATGTAGTTGAAAACGCAAAACCGGTGCAGGACAAAAATTAGTATATAAATGAAATTTTCCTCTGTATGTTGTACTTGTAAAAGTCATTTGAATATGGTAGAATTGCATAGAGAGTTATACTCTACATAAGAAGAGAGGAAGTCCGGGTGAGCGAAGGACATTGGATTGTAAATACGGTTATAGCAGGTCATCCTGTTGATTTCAATATGGATACCCTTGTTACAATGTGGGCAGCAATGTTGTTTTTACTTGTTGTTTCTTTTATTGCAACAAGAAATTTGTCAATTTTCCCAAGCAAACTTCAATATGTATTTGAATCTGTGCTTGGATATTTCAAAAATTTGACTGATAGCATGATAGGTAGAGATGGTAAAAAACACTTCCCGCTAATTGCGTCATTATTTTTGTTTATTGTGACAGCAAACCTGATGGGACAATTGCCTTGGAAGATAATGGAATTAAAAAGTGGTGAGCTTGCATCACCTACTAACGACATTAATCTGACGGCAGGACTAGCAATAATTGTTTTGGTTTATTATGTAGCTACCGGTATTATGAAGAAAGGTGCTAGATTTTTCTTTAAAGGTTTTGGAATTTCAGATATTATAGAATTTTTAGTCGAAATTCTTGATATGTTTACAAGACCATTAACGTTAGCACTGCGACTTTTTGGCAATATATTAGCTGGAGAAATCCTTGTCGGAACGTTGTTAGGATTGTTTGCTTTTGGGGCATTTCCGGCAATGCTATTTGAAGTTATGGTTGCATGCATACAAGCGCTTGTATTTACAATGCTTACAGTTGTTTATATTGCATCTGCGATTAATGATGAAGGATAAAATATAAATATATTATAGATAAAATATAAAGGAGAAAATTATGTTAGATTTACAAACAGTTACAGAAATGTCAAAGTTAGGTGCAGGTATAGCAATCGGTTTCGGTGCAATTGGTGCTGGTCTTGGTCTTGGTTTGGCAACAAAAGGTTTGATTGAGGGCATTTCAAGACAACCGGAAATCGCAGGTAAAGCATTTGGTTTCTTTTTATTAGGTGCAGCTTTAGCAGAAGCTTGTGCAATTTATGCGTTGGTTATAGCGTTAAGATTGTCTGGAATGATGGGTTAATAAATAATGGAATTCAACGGAACATTTTTAGCAACAATAGTTACATTCATCTTGTTTGTCTTTTTGATGAACAAAGTTTTGTATGCTCCGATTTTGAGTATTATGGAAAAAAGGCAGAATTTCATTGATGAAAATTATAAATCTGCAACGGACAATAATACAAAATCAGAGGAATTAACCAATGAAAAAGCTGAAAAATTATTGAAGGCTAAAAATGGGGCGAGAGAAACTTATTTGAGCACACTTTTTGGATTTAAAACTAAAAAAGCTGAAACTATTAATGAGGCTCAAAGTAAAGCCAAAGAAAAGTTAAATATTTCCAAAGATGAACTTGATAGACAAGCTAATGAAGTCAAGGAAAATTTAAAAGGCCGTATGGCTGATTTGGCAAATGATATTGTCGAAAAAGTTTTGGGCTATAGAAGTGAAATCCAAAGTATTGATAATGAAAAAGTTGATAAAGTGTTATATGAATAAGGGTGTTACATTGTGGAAAAAATAACGAATATTATCAATAAAATATTTTATGAATGGAGTCTTGCAAGATTTGTCATTTTTTTCTTGTTATGTTTAATCTTACTATGCAACTTTATTGTTACTTTTCATAATAACAATAATTTATACATAAAAAGCAATCTTGCCAATTTTGTGAGTCTTGTTCTATGTTTTGTTATTGTATCCATATTTATAAAACCTGGTAAAGTTCTTGAAACATCTGTGAATAATGTTGCGACGACTGTTGAGAATTCTGAAACAGCAAAGACAGACTCTGAAACAAAACTTTCTGCAATTGAAGAAAGCCTTGCTCACGTTGGTGAAGAAATTGATGAAATAGTTAAAAAATCAGAAGAAAATGCGAATCTTGTTGGTGAAAAGCTATTAAATGAGGCAAAAATAGCATCTTCTATTATTGAAGAAAATACAGAAAAAGCAATTGAAAACAGCAGGGTGGTTCTTAAAAATGAATTACTAAAACGTGCATCTATAGCATCAATTGAGGTTGCAAAATCTCATATTATTGACGAATTAAATAACAATCAAGACTTGCATAACAAATTCATTGATGAAAGTCTTGAAGCAATAGAAGGAGTTGAATTGAGATGAGTGAAGCAATAAAAGATAAAAATAGCGAACTCGTTTCAAAAAGATGGGCAAAGGCTCTGATTGAACTTGTTCAAGAAGATGAAAATATTTCTAAAAGAGAAGTTTTAGAAAATTTAAAAGAAATTTCTGAAACATTTGAATCAAGCGAAGAATTGAGTTCAGTAATCAATAACCCTTCTGTTTCTGTTGAGGAAAAACAGGTTGTGCTTTGTAAATTATTTCAAGACAAAGTTTTACCGATAGTTTACAATTTCTTATTTGCTTTAAACTTAAAAAAACGTGCAGGATTAATCCCTGCTATAACAGAAGCATTCTCTAAAGAATTAGATGAAATTGAAAACATTTCACGTGTAAATATTGTATCTGCCATTGAGTTGTCTGATGAAAGAAAAGAAGAAATTAAAACTCGTGTTGCAGAAAAACTAAAAAAAGAAGTCATTGTCGATTGGGATGTTGATAATGATATTATTGCAGGTTTGATATTTAAGGTTGATGAACTAACTATTGATAATAGTGTTCGTCAAAAGTTAGATGATTTAAGTAAGAATTTAATGAAAATATAAGATAAAGAGGGGAAAAAATGGCAGTAATTAATCCGGACGAAATCAGTTCCATTTTAAAAGAGAACATTCGTAACTACGAAGCCAAAGCAGAGGTTTCAAATGTAGGAAGTGTTCTTGAAGTAGGTGATGGAATTGCCAGAATTTACGGTTTGAGAAACGTAATGTCAAACGAACTTGTAGAATTCCAAGATGGCAAAGGAACACTAGGTATTACATTAAACCTTGAAGAAAACAATGTTGGTGTTGTTATCTTAGGTGAATATACGCATATTAAGGAAGGTATGACGGTAAAAACTACAGGTAGGATTGCATCTGTTCCTGTAGGTGATGCTTTAATCGGTCGAATTGTTAACCCAACTGGCGCTCCGATTGACGGAAAAGGCGAAATCATTACAGATAAAACTCGTCCGATTGAAAGAGTTGCTCCGGGTATTGTAGCAAGAAAATCTGTTCACCAACCACTTCAAACAGGTTTGACAGCTATCGATGGCTTAACTCCAATTGGTAGGGGTCAACGTGAATTGATTATCGGTGACAGACAAACAGGAAAAACTGCTATTGCAATTGATACAATTTTGAACCAAAAAGGCGGCGATGTTATTTGTATTTATGTCGCAATCGGTCAAAAGGCATCAACAGTTGCTCAATTAGCTAAAACATTAGAAAAACATGGTGCTATGGATTATTCAATTATTGTATCAGCTACTGCTAACGAATCAGCACCGTTACAATATATTGCACCGTTTGCAGGTGTTGCTATTGCAGAAGAATTTATGGAACAAGGTAAACACGTTTTAATTGTGTATGATGACTTGACTAAACATGCTCAAGCATATCGTGCGATGTCATTACTTTTAAAAAGACCACCTGGACGTGAAGCTTATCCTGGTGATGTATTCTACTTGCACTCAAGATTGTTGGAAAGAGCTGTCAAGCTTAATGATGATTTAGGTGGTGGAAGTATTACAGCATTACCTATTATTGAAACACAAGCAGGTGACGTATCTGCGTACATTCCGACAAACGTAATTTCTATTACTGACGGACAGATATTCTTAGAATCATCTTTGTTTAACTCAGGTGTAAGACCGGCTATTAACGCAGGTATTTCAGTATCCCGTGTTGGTGGTGCAGCTCAAACAAAAGGTATTAAACAAGTAGCAGGTAAACTTCGTCTTGACTTAGCTCAATTTAGAGAACTGGAAGCGTTTGCTCAATTTGCATCAGACCTTGATGCTGCAACAAAGAAACAATTGTTGAGAGGTCAAAAACTTACGGAAGTTCTTAAACAACCTCAATATAAACCGTTGACGGTTGCTCAACAAGTTACAATCTTGTTTGCAGCAAACGAAGGTTATTTGGATGAAGTTGATAATAAGAAAATTAACGAATTCAAGAACGATTGGTTTGAGTACTTTGGTGCAAATATGCCTGAATTGGATAAAAAATTAAACTCAGGTGATAAATTATCTGATGAAGATAAAGAAGCACTAAAAGCTCAATTAGACGCATATGTAAAAACTTTATAGGATAAGAAAGCAAAACTTTATTTATAGTAAGTAACTGGTCACAATTTATGACAGGTTAAAGTAAAAGGATTATGGAAACAATAATACAAATTAAAAATTTAATATATGAAATCCGTGGTCATAAAATAATGATAGACAGTGACCTGGCAAATTTGTATGAAGTCCAAACTTTTAGATTAAATGAAGCTGTTAAGCGTAATATTTCACGTTTTCCAAGTAATTTTATGTTTCAATTAACAAAAGATGAATATGAAGTTTTGACATCGCAAAATGCGATATCAAAGAGTAGGCGTGGTGGTAGAAGAACTTTACCATATGTTTTTACAGAACAAGGTGTTGCAATGTTATCCAGTGTGTTGAATAGTGAAAAAGCTATTCAAATTAATATACAAATTATTAATACATTTGTTCAGATGCGACAATGGGCAATAGAAAATAAAGATTTAGCACAACGTATTTGCGAATTAGAAAAATATTTTATTGAACATTGTAGAGAAAATAAACATGATATGCAGCAAATATATGAAGCAATAGATTTGCTGATTGATAGAACAAAGCCAACTCAAGTTGGATTTATAAAAGATAGAAACTAAAAAGAAAGGATTGAATAGTATAACAAGTAGAAATTTTGGTAAAACTATAACGAACTAATCACTATTCATTGAAAAAATCATGCCAAACTTAAAAGATATAAAAAGCAGAATATCAAGCGTACAAAATACTAAAAAGATTACGAAAGCTATGAAAATGGTTGCTGCTGCAAAAGTTAAAAAAGCTGAGAATACAGTTAAAGCAGCAAGACCGTTTTCAGATGAATTGTTATTGCTTTTTAGAAAGTTGTTGGCATCTGTTCAAGAATATTCAACAACAGGCTTGAAAGTAGAACGCGGACTCGAAAATTACCCTGAACTTTTGGTAAAGCGTGAAATTAAAACGGAAGGACTATTGGTCATAACATCAAACAAAGGTCTTGCCGGAGCATATAACGCTAATATTATTAAAATGACGCTGAAGCGCATTAATGATAACACAGCGCAAGGAATTAAAACGGTTATTTATCCGGTAGGGCAAAAGGCAATTTCTGCTTTTAAACATAAAGCTGGCGACTTTGAAGTAAAAAAAGGTTATGTAGCTGTTGCAAATGACCCAACTGCCACAGGTGCAAATTTGATATCTGAAGATATTGCACAAGATTTTGTTGACGGAAAAATAGACAAAATTAATGTAATAACAACCCATTTTAACAATATGATGTCATACAATATTGTTGATTGGACAATTTTACCTGTAAAAGTTGAAAAGGCCGAAACTCATGAATTGGATCCAATAATGGATTTTGAACCTTCTGCTAGTGCTGTTTTGCAAAAGCTTGTACCGATGTATATAACAAATTCTATCTTCCAAGCATTGTTAGAAGCAAATGCTAGTGAGTTGGCATCTAGGATGACTGCAATGTCGGCTGCATCCAACAATGCTGAAGAAATGATTAATACTTTAACAATTGACTATAACAAAGCACGTCAAGCTGCTATTACGCAAGAACTTGTTGAAATCGTTTCCGGCGCTCAGGCTATATAATTTCGCTGAGCTTATTTTCATATATAAATTCTTCGGCTTTGTGTTCCTGCATGAAATTTTTGTAATCGTTCATGCAAATTTTTGCACCGATAAATGACCCCAAACCGGCAGTAATGATTGCTCCTCCTATATCTGTAAAGGCTCTCATTTTACTTCCCAAGCTTTTGTTAAATTTGTGTACTAATGCAAAGCCTCCTGCTGCACAACAAAAAGTTAACAAATCTGATAGTGTTCTCATTTTTTTACTATTTTTTCCGTAATTATCGCAAAAATGTTCTGCATTTTCTTGTGGCATTTTATAGAATTTAACACGCTTATTAGGTTGAGCGATTTCAACTTGCACATAACCGTTATCTAAAGTTCTTGTGATTTGTGGAACTATTTTTGCCATAAACACTCCTTTGCAAAAACAATAAAACACCTGAATGACAAAAATTGCTTATTCAGGTGTTTTTATGTTTACAAAAGTTTACCTATATATTAGCTAATTTTTTGTAATAATCATTAGCTTGTTCAAATTTGTATGAAATGTTAAATAACTTAGCTTCTGTTAATTGTGGCGTCATAATTTGTAAACCGATTGGCATGCCATCAGTATCAAATCCGGCAGGAATTGAAATTGCAGGAATACCGGCCAAGTTAGCACCGATTGTCATAATATCAGTTAAATACATTGCAAGAGGGTCTTCTGTTTTCGAACCCAAATCAAATGCTGTATTAGGGCAAGTTGGTGAAATTAGGGCATCAACTTGTGAGAATGCTTTTAAGAAATCTTCTGTAACGACACGTCGCATTTGTTGAGCTTTTTTGTAGTAAGCATCATAATAACCTGAACTCAGTGCATATGTACCAAGCATTATACGACGTTTTACTTCAGGTCCGAAACCTTCTGAACGAGATTTGCAGTACATATCAAGCAAATTGTTAGCATCTTGATTTCTGTGTCCATATCTTACGCCGTCAAATCTTGCCAAGTTTGAAGAACATTCTGCAGTTGCCAGAATGTAATAAATGCCGATAGAATGTTTAATATTTGGTAAAGAAATTTCAACTATTTCAGCCCCAAGAGATTTATATGTATCAATTGCATTTTGCATTGCTTTTTCAACATCAGGTGATAAACCTTCTTGTGTAAATTCTTTAACAACACCTATTTTCATGCCTTTAATATCGTTGTTTAAAGAATTTCTGTAGTTTTCTACAGGTAATTTTAATGATGTTGAGTCGTGTTCATCATATCCTGAAATTACCTCCAGTAAAGCTGCTGAATCTTCAACTGTTCTTGAGAATGGACCGATTTGGTCAAGAGAAGATGCAAAAGCTATTAAGCCATATCTTGAAACTTTTCCGTATGTAGGTTTCATCCCGACAATACCACAAAAACTTGCAGGTAATCTTATACTGCCACCTGTATCGGAACCTAAAGCAAGAGTTGATTCGCAAGAAGCAACAGATGCAGCAGAACCACCGGATGAGCCACCGGGAACTTTATTCAAATTCCAAGGGTTGTGAACTTTTTTAAATGCAGAGTTTTCGTTTGAAGAACCCATTGCAAATTCGTCTAAGTTAGCTTTACCAACAATTGGAACTAGGTTTTCTAATAATTTTTGTGTAACAGTTGCATTGTATGGTGAAACAAAATTTTCTAAAATTTTACTTGATGCAGTTGTTCTTGAACCAATGAGGTTCATATTATCTTTTAACGCTAAAGGAACACCGGCCAATAGTGGTAATTCTTCGCCTTTAGCAACTTTTTCATCAACTTTTTTAGCTGTTTCAAGTGCTGTATCTTCTGTCAAAGAATTATAAGCTCCCAATTTTTCATCAATAGATTTAATTCTTTCAATTGTGGCCTGCGTAAGTTCTACAGCAGAAACTTCTTTATTCTTAATAGCTTCGCTTTGTTCAATTGCGCTCTTTTTCAATAAATCTTGCATAATCATCCTCACTATTTCTTTAAAAATATTATATCAAAAACAAGTATGATAAAAATTATCTGCATTATTATTTTGTAAAGTTATGTAAAAACATGAATTTTGTTTAGCAAAAAAATTTTTTTAAAGTTTTCTAAATTTTGTGTGTTAAGAAAGGACTAAATATGCTTACAATAAATCCTATTTCGTTTTATGAATCAAAAAATAAGAATGTTGCCTTCGGATTATTAGCCCCGACTCAGAGATTAATTCCGGCTGCGACAACAGCATTAGGAGTTCTTCTTGTGAACGATATGGTTAATGGTGATGTTTTCGTAAAAGATGTTCCGAAAGAGGATGTTAATGCTCGTTTTGAAAAGAATATTAACTTAGTTCCGGAAGATAAAAATTTGGTTCAAAAATTTGCCAGAAAATATGGTATCAATGGTAAAAATTATGATGAACTAAGACATCAAGCCGAAATACTCTTTAATTATTTAGAAACAACGATAGCCGAAGATGAAGAATTTTATAAAGAATATCCCGGTGAAGATACAAGGCTGGAAATTGAAGAATTAACTGCTGAAAAAGAGGCTATAGAATCATATATAGACTTTTTGGATGTTAGTGTCCGTGATGAATTAAAACCTCAAGAAGCAGAAAATAAAAAAAGCATAATTAAAGAATATAAAGACTGCTGCAAAAAAAATGATAAATCCTATGATGCTGGTTATGGCGAATCATTATCTAATGAATTTTATGCAAAAATTAAAGATGATATAGCAGTGAAATTTATATCTAATTTTGTATACGATCCGGGGGTTTACATCGCTTAATTAGAGAATAAAAAAGCAGCTATTTCGTAGCTGCTTTTTTATTTCTATTATAATTTGCCACTTAATAATTTTAATATATAGCGAAGGAAAATCGCAATTTCCCACATAAGAGTCCGGTTTTTAATATAATATAAGTCGTATCCGAGTCTTTCTTCCGGAATACAATCAATCGAGCAAATTTGCTGCCAACCTGTAAATCCGGGGCGTACCCAACGTCTGCATTCCCAGAATGGGATTGTACCTTCGTGTTTATAATCTACTTCTTCTCTTACAGGTCTTGGACCGATAAGGCTCATTTCACCTTTAAGGATATTTATCATTTGTGGAATATCATCTATGTGTAATTTTCTTATCCAACGACAGAATGGCATAATGCGTTTATCATTTTTGCTTATATCTTCTAAATCGTCATCAAATGTTTGGTCAACTTTGTCTTGGTACATTGTTCTAAATTTTACCATTCTGAACGGTTTTCCGAATTTACCAATTCTTGTTTGGGTATAAAATATAGGTCCAAAATCAGATAATTTGATGCCAATAACTGCAATTAATGTAATTGGCAGAGTTATCAACATTATTGTTATGGCTGAAATTACGTCCAGAACTCTTTTTATGTGAGAGTACATAATATATTTAGGTCGAACAAAATCGTAGAATAACCAGTTTACGGCCATCTTTGAAGTAAATAATTTATGCGTAATGTGGGCATAGAATGTCGGCATTCTCCAAACTTGAACGCCTAATGGTATACCTTTTGCCAAGTCTGACAAAATGTTTCCGTCCATTCTTGCTTTTACGGCTATAATTACTATATCAACATTATTATCTTTGATTACAGCTTCTGAATCATAAGTTAAACCCAAAATTGGAATTGAAGAATCTTCTTCCTCAATATTGTTCATATTATCATCCAAAAATCCGACAACTCTCATTCCAAGTTCAGGTCTTTCTTGGATTTCTTCTGCAATTAATTTTCCATCTTGTCCTGCACCAACGATTAATACATTTTTAACAGGTTTAAAGAACTTTTTATAAGTTAGGTAAATTATTCTTGAAACTAATAATCCCAAATAAATGAAAATGATATCAAACAATATCATACTAATGCCGTATAAACCGTAGAAAATTATGGCAGGGGTTCCGGCGATGAATGACGCTATAAAAACAATTTCAAATAAAATAAAAATGTCTTTGAAAGAATATTTTCTTATTTTATAAAGGTCTTTTAATCCATAAATTATCATTGAGATAATTATGAATGGCAAAGTAAATGCTAATAAAATTCCAACAGTTGGAACGATTAGTGCGTATCCGATAATTGATGTTAAAGTTATAATAATGGCATCAACTATTGCTAATACGTAAACAGATCTGGATAATACAGTCATTTTAACTCCTAAGTTATACTATTTTGAGAACACTCTCATACCTTATCTATTATAACATTTTTAGTATAATTTTAAAAGCATTTTGTATTTATAGGACATAACTTTTGAATTGCATCATAAACTTCGTCAACAGAAGGATACATAGTGCATTGATTAATCATACCTTCCGACATAGGACAATGTTTTTTGTGACAAGGCTGGCAAGGCAGTGTTCCCGAAACTGCAATATATTTTTCAGAGCTTCCGAGAGGGGCATAATGCGAAGCAGGAGTTGAACAAAATATAGAAACAATTTTTGGTACTCCTGTAGCCCATGCGAGGTGTGTGCTTCCACTATCCAATGAAATCAATAATTCAGAACGCCTATATACTTCTGCAAGTTCTAATATACTTGTTTTTCCTGCAACAGACAGATGATTTCCTCCGGAAATATATTTAATCAGTCCTTCGTCGCCGGATGTTCCGGTAAAAATTAATGTATAATCATTTTCAAGCCTTGAAACCAATTCTCGCCAATTGTTTTTATTCCAATGTTTTGTTTCCCAAGTTGTTGCAGGTGCAAGAGTCAAGATTGGCTTAGAAGTATCAATACCTTTTAATAATTCGTCCACCTTTTGTTTTGTTTCGTCTGTTACCGGTGGAAGTGTTACCTTTATATCAGTAAAATTTATGTTCAAATGTCTTGCAAATTTGAGGTAGTTATTTGTAACGTGTTTTGAAAAATCAGTACGTAATTTCTCGATAACTTCGTTTCCACCAAGGATTGCAAATTCTCTGGCTGATTTTGAAACGATACGACGTTTTGCACCACAAAAAGCTGTCCAGATACAACTTTTTAAAAGCAATTGAGTATCAATTGCGATATCGAATTTTTTGGAACGCAGGTATTTTATTATTTCAAAATATTCTTTAATGTTTTGTTTTAATGGTTGTTTTTTCCATTTTTCAATTGGGGCAAGTATTGTTTCATCAACAGCAGGATTGTCTTTAATGAGTTCATATCCTTTTTCTGAAACAATCCATGTGACTTCATATCCGTTATATTTTAGAATATTTGCCAAAGGAATATTAAAGATAACATCTCCCATAGCTGAGAGTCTTACTATCAGAACCTTTTTCATATCATATAACTCCACATCCCACGCTATCTCTTATTACAGAATACTATATATTTTCATGTTGTGCAAATTGTAAAGTTGTCAAATGATATTATTGCTCCTTAATATTTGTATATAAGGTTAAAATATGTAAATAAAAAATTTTAAACAAAGATTTTTTGATTTTTTTATAATAGAATCGTGAATAGTAGTGATAATTCAGTAAATTAGATGTTTTGTAGAGGGAAATTTTTGTGGAAAGTTCGGAAACGGAATTAAAAGATGTGGTTAAACCTGTAGCAATAAGTGTTTTTAAAGATACGCTTTCACATTTATTCGAATGGAATACTTATGAGTCTTTGTTTAATACATATATCAAACCTCATTTTGAATTACAGAAGCCAATTATAAAAGACAACACTTTTATTGTATGGGAGCCTTGTAGTAAAAATCACTCCGAAGTAGTTCCCGGGTATGTAAAATATCTGATTGATCTAGGGTATCACGTTTCTGTTTGTGTTGAAAAAGAGCATATAAAAAATGGTTTGTTTTTAAGATTTGATAAAAACGAAAAAATATCATTAAATAAAATATCATCTAAAAACTTGCGAAAATTTTTCAAAAAAGCTGATTTGAATAATGTAAAAGGAGTTTTGGTTACAACAGTCGGAAAGTTATGTGATAATAGTAATTACGACCAAGCTTATGAAACTTTTAATGAAGCAACAGACAAAAATAAAATATATTTTGTTGAACATAAGGCAAAAGAAGCTATTGATAACAATACTTGGAAAGACAAGATTATTACGCTCAGACAATTAGATTACAAAGGTGCTAATTCGGTTGTCGTTAATCCGTTTTATTTTGGGGAGAACATAAAAATAACTCCTAAAAACGATGATATTACAAATTTTGTAACAATAGGTGCTTTGCGTGGCAACAAAAAGAATTCAGATGCAATCGTAGACGTTGTTAAGAAGTTACATGACAGTGGCTTTGAAAATTTTAAAATAACAGTAATTGGTAAGGGGCATTTAAAAAATATTCCAAAGGAAATTCAAAAATACTTTGATATAAAAGGCAGGTTATCTTTTTCAAAAATGTATGATGAAATAGAGAAAGCCGACTTTTTGCTAACATCTTATAATGAAAACAATCCTGAACACGTTAAGTATACAAAATATCAAACAAGTGGCAATTTCCAACTTATATACGGATTTTTAAAACCGTGTATATTGCTTGAAAGCTTTGCCCCGATAAACGGATTTAATGACAAAAATTCAATTTTGTACAGCACAGACTATGCAAATGCTATGCAAAAAGCTATCAATATGACACAAGATGAATATAAAACAATGCAAGATGAACTTAAAAAATATGTTGATGTTTTGTATAAATCTTCGTTGGAAAATTTAAGGGGACTAATTAATGGCTAATGTAATTCCTGTAGTTTTTTGTTTTGATAAAAGAATTATTTTAGGCGCATCAGTTGCAATAAAAAGCCTGATTGATTGTGCTTGCCAAGACACAATCTATGATGTAAGAATTTTTCATAGTGACATAGGTTTAGATGATCAAAAAAACATTTCTTCACTCTTTGAAAATTCAAAGCACACAGTTGCTTTTCATTATATTAATCCGAAAATATTCGCTAATGTTCCAAAAAGCAAAGGAAGCTGGACAGAAATTGTTTATTACAGATTTTTAATTCCTTCTATCTTGAAGGAATATAAAAAGGCTATCTATTCTGATGTAGATGTCTTGTTCAAAGACGATTTAACGGAGCTTTATAACTGCAATATTGAGAATTATGAACTGGGAGCAGTCAGGGCAGAAAAAAATTCTCCTAATACTATCGGACATAAATATTTTCAAGAAAATAAAAAAGAATATGTTTTTTGGTCAGGGTTAATGCTATTGAATTGTGAAAAATTTAGGGTAGAAAACCTTTTAGAAACACTCCTTGAAAATGCAAAAATAAAATATAAAGAATTAAAATTTTTTGATTTGGATTTAATGAATATAACTTGTCAAAATATTCTGCCGTTAGATTTTAAATATTGCGTTTTACAAAGTATAAATTATAGAGATGATTTTAATACTTCAAGAGAATATAAATACTTAAAAGATGTTTATACAAATGAAGAATTAATTAAAGCAAAAACTAATCCTGCAATAATTCATTATGCAGGATCTCCCGGTAAACCTTGGCGTATGAAAAAGCCATACGAAGATTATAAAAAATATGTGGATGAACTCTCTAAGGAACTGAAAAAATATACTTTTAGGGATATTAGAAAAAAATTATTTAGTAAAGTTTAATCTTGGAGGCGATTTATGATAATAAATATATGTTATTCCTGTGATAATAATTATGCAAAATATTTGGGTGTAGCAATTCAATCAGTAGTTGAGAATGCCTCCTCTGAAAATACATACAATATTTATGTACTTGATGGTGGAATAAGTGATACAAACAAAGTCAAATTAAATAAACTGGCTACTCAGAATTGCAACATTATATATACGGATATGTATAGCTTGAAAAAAGAATACGAGTTAGATAAATTACCATTGGGACAACATATAACAACTGCAGCGTATTTTAGAATATTTATTGAAAAACTATTCCCCGATATAGAGAGAATTATATATCTGGATTGTGACACATATTTTATGTGCGATCCTGCGAATTTTTATAACATAGATTTAGGTGACAAACTTATGGGTGTTGTTCGTGATATAGGTCTGTTGTATCAACGTGGAAAAGGAAAATTCGATTATAAATACTATAAGAAAATTATTGGTTTAGAAGATTATGATAATTATTTTAATTCCGGTGTTCTTCTTTATGATTTGAAAAATATAAGAAATTACCAAGGTAAATCTTTAATAAATATTATGCAGGAAG
>JAKSUP010000199.1 GCA_024408905.1 bacterium | reverse complement strand
TCAAATATTTGATATGCCACTAAAGCAGCAACACATCCCCCCGACAAACCCGCCAGCAAATATCTGATTTTCCCTGTTGCAAGATAAACCACAAAAACATAACATACAAAAAAGATTAAGGCACTACCCAAATCAGTTGATAGCACAAGTAAAATAACATGTATTCCCGCTAAAACAGAGGTCATAATAATCCGCTTTAAGGATGTATTTTTCCATAAACATGCGGCCAAAAAGAATAAATAAATTATTTTCACAAATTCAGAAGGCTGAAATGTAATACCGGATAGATTAAAAGAAATTTTCGAACCATTTGTCATATCGCCAAATATCCAAACGCTGCTTAGCATTACAATACCAACCAAAGCATATACCCATGTTAAATTTCTAAAAAATCCTGATTTCGAAATAATAAAAGGAATTGCTAAACATACAGCAAGGGAAACTACTGCTATAATATATTGTCTTTCAGCTTTTTGAATGGAAATACGTGAAATCATACAAAAACCTAAATTAATTAATACACACATATTATTCAACAATAGTTTATTAATTTTCTTGTAAATGAAATTTATCATTACAACACAGAACAGTAAAAATATTTGGACGAAAATATATAATATTACATATTTTTTATCCCGAGTTATATATGCTAAATTAAAAAAGCATAATAAGGAAATCGTAAAAGTCAGAAGATTTTGTGCAACATAAATTGCCTTGTAGTTATCCTCTTGTTTAAAGCCAAAACTCCAAAAACTTAAGAATGTATACAACACAAATAGAGTGACTAATGCGTACCCTGACAATTCAATTACATATTGTAGCATTTATTCTACACCTCTTTTTTCATGACCGGTGGTATATTCCGTAAAAGGCAAAGGAATATCGGTCTCATTACACATTAATGCATTATAGTATTTTAAAATCTCTTTGCATTCATCATAGGACTCGATTGTAAAATTCAACCTAAAATCCACTTTGTTTTTCCATTTTGAAAGAACATTATGCAAAGATAATGGAATACAGTTATAAATAATATTGGTACAATGCTTGCAATTCTTTTCAACAGGAAATCTTTTTTTATATCGGTCGACCAAATATAATTTCCCTTCTATATCCATAGTTTTAGAAATACAATTTGCAGTTTGCATCATTGGAATATAACCATACATTATTTTTTCAAAACGATATTCCTGTTGTAACAACGAAAGCGCCTCTCCTTCTTTTAACTCATAAGGCAAACATCCGTTGGTAAAATATGTTTTCATAAATTCAATTGATTTATTATTAAAACAATAAACACCGGCATCTGCATAAATCTTTCCGGCATAGTTCTTTTCTTTCAAAAAAGCAAGACCTTCCAAATTACGTACAAGAACACCGCTTATAAGATCATGATTTGATGAAATCACATCAAAAATATGATCTAAAAATTTATAGTCTCTTTTTCTTAAAATATATGGCAGAGAAACTGCAAGTTCGAAACCGACATATAAATTTTCACATATCTTTCGTATTTTGGTCAGTTCCTGTGTATCTGTAAATAAATCGGAATTAATATAAATTCTTCCAAAACCATTATATGTTCCTGAAGCAAAGAGCTTTTCTATTGCAAGCAACTGTTCTTCTTTTTCAACTGAAATATGAATCTTGCTATCTTGTTTGCGATTATTCGCAAATTGTTTGTTCATATTTATTTTTTTTGAATCTGCGTAAACAAAGTTTTCATCCATATTAGGAACAACAGCTCTACGCTGATAGACTAAGTTGTTTCTTGTTATTATTTTTTCTTCTAATAAAACTACAGCATTTCTTCTCATTTCATTTAAAGCTTTCAATGGGAAGAAAATATTATCATCCATAGTAATAGAGACCTTATCCTTTAATTCAAAAACAGAATCTCCGAATTTAGATAATTGTTTTGTTAAATTTTCTTCTGTAACAGGTTGTTTAGAAGCACTTTCTACTGTTTGACCATAAACACTACATTCTAAACCATCACATTTTAATGAAAACTTTGCAGGCTTTCCAATTTCAAAAACACCCGTTGCAGTAATTTGTTTCGCTAATTTCTTATTTACATATTTCTGCTGAATTTCCTGAATCAACTTATCATCAGAAGCAACATAAGAAGGATTATATAAAGAAATCATATCTTTACCATTCTTCTTATAATAATAGCCATCTTGACGTTCGCTTCTAATATATAATTGACTTAATACCTCTAAATCTTTTTTGTTTACATTTAATTTTGGCTTATTTCCAGATTCCATTTGATGATAATATTCATCAATATATTTTCTGTAAATCGCAGTAACACCTGCTGTATACTCAGGTTTTTTCATTCTTCCTTCTATTTTAAAGGAATCAATTCCTGCATCTATAAACTCATAAATATGTTCGATTGTACACATATCTTTCAAACTCAAGGGATAACATTCTTTTGAACTTTTGCCATTGCATTCAACATTATATGGCAATCTGCAGGGCTGTGCACAACGCCCTCTGTTACCACTTCTTCCACCTATAATGCTGCTAAACAAACATTGACCCGAATAACAATAACACATAGCTCCATGTATAAAGCTTTCCACTTCAATATCTGTCTTTTTTAAATCTTTTATTTCTTCAAGGCTTAATTCTCTTGCAGGAACAATGCGCTCTGCGCCTAAAGTTTTGAGCAATCTCCCTCCGTAAACTCCTGTAGTTGTCATCTGTGTACTTACATGCAAACTAAGCCCTGGAAAATGTTCCCTTAAATAATGAAAAACTCCAATATCCTGAACAATAACCGCATCAAGTCCAGCCTCATAAAAAGGTAAAATAAAATCGTAAATTTCATTAAATTCAGATTCTTTAATCAACGTATTTACAGTAAGATGAACTTTTCTACCAAAAATATGAGCATAACGAATACACTGTACTAATTCATCTGTTTGAAAGTTATCTGCATATGCTCTGGCACCAAATTTATTTCCGGCCAAATATACTGCATCCGCACCGGCATAAATTGCACTATAAAACCCTTCTATATTTCCCGCCGGTGCCAATAATTCAACTTTCTTTTTCATAAAAATTCCTCACATGCATGTTCAAAAAATATATACGTTTATAATGAAAATGCTGCCCGACAAATTCGGACAGCAGAATGATTAACCTTGTAATTCTTTATATCTTTTCTCTGCATTTTCTAATTTAATCTGTGCAGATATTAATTCATGTTTCAAATCATAGAGTTCTTTTTCTTTGGCTTGTAACTCTTCTTCTAAGTCATCAATTTTTTTCTTTGCCTTAAAATAATCATCAGCAATATTCAACTGTAAAAGAATACCTTGGGTCTCAATAGGCTGTCTTCTGAAACCATCAACTTTGTTATATTCATTAGATTTATTATTGATATAAGAAGCAACTTTCTGCAAATATTCTTCACTCTCATATCCGCTTAAGGTTAATACCTTACCATTAATAATTACTTCTGCATCTGTTTTTGAAGCCATTTT
>JAKSUP010000198.1 GCA_024408905.1 bacterium | reverse complement strand
CACCTGTATAGCACACCTTTCTGCCAAAAAGCACATAAATTATCGCTTTATTATTATACAATATAAACAAAATAAAAGTCAGCAATATGTTGCTGACTTTTAAGACAAAACTATACTTTGATTTCCAATCTTTTTCAGTATATCCAATTTAAGATAAAATCTTTGGCATAACTCTCAGGAATTACTAATCATACTATATTTCAGGAATTTTAATCTCTATTTCTCTGTTAATCTTATTCGATTTAACGATACCGTCAATAATAGCCTGATTATAAATAATCTGACTTGACGGAATCGGTGCCGCCGTTCCATTTTTGCAAGCATCAAGGAAAGACCTGATTTTTTTGTAGAATAACGGTTCCCCGTTTTTGACAAGCGGAATTTCATATTGAACCCTTTTCCCTGCAACATCTTTATAAATCGTAAGCGGTTTATCAAAATCGCCGTTCCAACAATCCGTAGAAGGAATACGAAGTCCACCCTTAGTACCTAAAATAAGTGCGTCGCCCGGTGTATCCATATTCATAGCCCAAGAAATGCGGAAGTCAAGTATAATTCCACCCTCAAGGCGAACAAAACCCGCAGCAAAGTCATCTACACCAAATTTATCTGCATACTGGGCAGGTTTATTATCCCATGTATAATACTCAGGATTTTTCCCGAAGAAATCAGAGGTATAACCCGAAACAGTCAACGGTTTTGGGTATCCGACGGCATTAAGAAGCATATCAAGTGAATAACAGCCGATATCTCCCATAGCACCTATACCACCGGTTTCATCAGCAATAAAAGATGTTCCGTAAGGGGTTGGTATACCGTGTCTTCTTCCACCACCCGACTGTAAGTAATAAATCTTTCCTAGTTCACCTGAATCGACAATTTTTTTAATCATCTTCATATTTTCGCCCATACGGGGTTGGAAACCAATCGAAAGAACTTTTCCTGATTTTTTCTCAGCTTTCATTACTTCAATACACTCATCGAGTGTGACGGCAAAAGGTTTTTCAAGAAGAACATTTACACCGTGATTAAGAGCATAAATAGTAGGTTCAGCATGTTGCCTGTTATATGTGCAAACAGATACTGCCTCCACTTCACCCGCATCAATAAGTTCTTTATGCGAAGAATAAAATTTACAATTTTCAATTCCCATTCTTTTGGCAAAAGCCTCTGCTTTGCCCGGAACAATATCCGCAAGTGCTACAAGTTCAACGTCTTCCATTTTTTTATACTCATAATAATGAGCTTCTGCTATCCAACCAGTGCCGATAATACCTACCTTGATTTTTTTATTTGTATCAACTTTAGTTTCTTCTATTCCTATTTCTTCAAATCTATTTAATATATCAGCCATAGTCTTTTCTCCTAAATTACAAAATTTCTAAGATAACGGGTACTTAATTCTATCGAGTTAAGTACTTTTTCTTTTGAATTTTCAAACGCCTTATCTTCAACTTCAATACAAACAAAACTATCATAACCTATGTCAGTAAGAGCAGATATGTATTTACCCCAATTAACATCGCCAAATCCGGGTAATTTCGGACTCATATATTCGAGCGGATATGCCATTACACCGACATCATTCAGTTTATCCGTGTAAAGTTTGATATCCTTACAATGAACATGGAAAATCTTATCCTTAAATTCATAAAGAGGTTTTATATAATCTATCTGTTGCCAAATAAAATGGCTCGGGTCATAATTGATACCAAAATTATTAGACGGTATTATCTCAAACATCTGTCTCCAAAGTTTCGGCGTTGTAAATAAATTTTGTCCGCCGGGCCACTGGTCAGGACCAAATAGCATCGGACAGTTTTCTATTGCTACCTTTACTCCCTTTTCCTCTGCAAATTTAATAATGGGCGGCCAAACTTCCTTAAATATTTCAATATTTTCCTCAACCGTCTTTGTTTGGTCACGACCTATAAATGTCGTAACCATATTAACGCCTAAAAGTGCACTCATATTGATAACCTTTTTAAGATGCTCTATATTTGCACTTCTTTTTTCGAGATTTCCGTCCATAGTGTTTGGATAAAATGCAAGAGAAGAAATTTCTACATTTTTCTTCTTACAATAGTCCAAAACATAATCAATGTAGTCCATTGATGTATTATCAACATCAATATGACTAACACCTGCGTATCTTCTCTCCGCTTTGCCCTGTGGCCAACACGCAACTTCGACGCATTTTAAGCCTTTATTACTTGCATCATCAATCATTTCTTCAAAAGTAAATCCGTCATAGATTGCACTGACAATTCCAAGTTTCATTATTATTATCTCCTTTATATAAATGAACAAAATTTTATAGATTTATTATACAATAATTATATATAATTCCAAAATTCATTACACGCAACTTTTTGGCGAATTTATAGACATTTATTTGCATTTACCGAATAAAAATAGTAAAATTTGACTAATCATTTATTAAGTACTATAATATTATTGCTTAATTTTTTCATTGCAAATTTATTGCATAAGATGGGTGTTAAAATGTTTGTAGATTTGTTTGATATTAAAAATGTATTTGTGCAAAACAAAATAGGAAACGAATGGGAAAAATCAACTTACAATAACGGTAAATATGGAACCGATGATACACAAATATATGCCGATAAAAATAACCGATTGTATATTTGTTCAATTAAAGAGGCACCTGCACGAATTAAATTTGAATGGAATACAAAACTAAGCGGAAAAGCACTTATACTTAATGACCATTGGGAAAGAAGTTACGGTGACATAGGCTGGTCGCATATAAATACTGATAAAATATTGCCATGGTATTTTGCAATAAATCAAGATAATTCTACACAGTTTATCGGTGTAATGACCCAGCCTAATGCCTTTATTCATTGGCAATGCACATTCGATAAAATATCTATGATTGCAGATTTGCGTTGTGGCGGTAACAACACAATTCTTGGCGGTCGGACGGTTGAAATTTGCAAAATAGTTACTTTCTTCGAAGATGCTGACCCATTTGACGGTTTGAGTCATTTCTGTTCTTTAATGTGTCAAAATCCTAAAATGCCTTTGAAACCCGTATACGGCGGAAATGATTGGTATTGTTCATACGGCAATAACAGCCATGACAGGATTTTATTACAGGCCCAAAGAATATCCGAATGTGCAGGGACAACAGAAAACCGTCCGTATATGGTTATTGATGACGGTTGGCAAATCGCACACGGTGCCTGTGTCGGTTTTAATGGTGGTCCTTGGCGTTATTGCAATTCAAAATTAGGCGATATGCAAAGGACGGCACAAGATATCAAATCGGTAGGTGCTATACCCGGACTATGGTTTAGACCTTTGCAAACATGCGAATATATGCCCAAAGAGTGTTATATTGAGCGTACAATAAGCAATAACCGCTTGTTACGTTCATTAGACCCAACACACCCTACTGTCAAAAAATATATAGTTTCAGAAATACAAAATATGGTAAACAACGGATATAAACTATTAAAACATGACTACTCATCATGGGATATATCCGGACA
>JAKSUP010000197.1 GCA_024408905.1 bacterium | reverse complement strand
TAGAATAAAAGAAAGAAGATATCTTCTTCCCCTACCAAAAAATGTTTTTAAAGTTCTATCAACATACCTTCCTTGCAAATATAGTCTCTCACGTCTGATTTCATCCTGAGAATATACTTCATCAATAGAATACAATTTATCCGAACAATAATTAGTATTTCTGTTATACCGTATACATTCTTTTAACTTTGCCGTTTCGCTTTGTGTTGCTAAGACAGAAGTATAATGTTTACCAACAAATTTTACCAAATTAGCAACTTCACCATTTGCCGGAAATTCATTGTAAGGATACTCATTTGTTGTTTTATCCGTGTAACTATATCCTACCAGTATCCCATTTTTTCTAATCGGTGTAAAATTATATACTCCCCTTGCGCCATCTGTCACACAAGAATCATATGCTGCAAACATATAATCTTGCGCACCTTGAGCACCTTTTACTCCAACTATATTTGCATTAGACAACGATAGCAAATTAAATGAATACCAATTATTACGTTTTATCTGCGCATGCATATCTGATATAGTATAATTTGTATCTTTTCCAGTTGCAATATAATGATACAACTCGGGCTTTAAGCCCTTTTCACCGGCCATCCATTTTAGAGTTTCTTCTTGTGGATGACCTGATGGTACATATACTTTAGCACCTTTATCTATTAATTTATTAATTTCCTGAATAACACCATAAGTATATTCAATTCCTTGCTTTGAAGAATCCATATAATTTATATATTCTCTGTACAATGAAGGATAGTCATATAGTTTTTTTAAAAATGATAGAATTTTCTCTTTATTTGCTTTTATATTTTGAGGAGTAAATGTTTTGTTTTCTCCCATTACTCTATTGTACTGATCCTTTATATTTAAAAGTGGGACAGATGCCAATGCAGGAATCGCAACATATTCGCCCATTAAAGAGCTTCTGTTATTTAAGTATTTTAATTGATTTTCCAAACTTTTGAGCTGCTTTGTATTTTTATTAGCAGAATTTACTTCAACATCATGCATTATGATATCACTATTTTTACTCACAGCTTTGGCAAAATGTTGCATATTAGTTGCATGGTTTCCACCATCTACTATATGTACAACTTTACCCATAAAATTTATTGTTTTAGGTCGATGTGCAATTTTCATATCAGTAAAATATGAATGATTTAAATTTACATTATAAACATTGTCTTTAGAAAAATTATTTGTTACCACGGCTAATTTAGTTTCATTATGTAACACTTTAGCAACAGAATAATTCCCTATCGAATTGGAACAAACATTTATTACTTTCATTTTACACACACCTCACTATAGATATTTCGAACCAAGTACACACTAGCTGGAATTATAATATTACAAATACCATTAAACAATCAACATTTGATATGCAATTTTTTAACAATTAAATATTAAGTTATGTAAATTAATTTTAAAACCCTGAAATTCAAGAGATTGAAATATTTTTATATATATGTAAGATTTCAACTTGGATGGACGGAGACAAGAGAGTGAACAATAAGTATTACGTAGAAAATGACTACACAAAAATGCCAATATTGTCGTTTGATGTTTCAAAATATATTAATGAAACGGAAGTGAATAATAATCCGACCAAGGACAAGTATATTAAATCAATATGCAGAGGTGCAAAAAATAACCCTGATATTATTGCAAATTTATACAATAGCGCAAATCCTAATCTAACAAAACGCACAAATCAAAATGTTGACAATCTTGGAAATACAATAATAGACCATAATATTGAAGCAAAGACTATACCAATTGTACTTAGAAAAAGATTATTGTTGCAACGTATGGTCAGCTAAGGTTTATTTTAGAATGTCTTTTACAACATACCGAAACTATAGTATAATTGTTTTGTCTTTTAGATATATGGAGGTGTTTTATGAAAGAAGAATTTACGACCAATGCCAGAAGATGGTATGACAAAGATCCTATTTTGTCTTCTGCTATGAAAACCTTAGAAGAATCTGATGATGAAACACAGATTAAGATTGCACTTAATTTAATTAAAATTATTACAGAGCATTATATTTCTGATACGGAATATGAATCTGTAGAAGATATTGTAACAGCGACTGAGGATATGATGGAAAATACAAAAAAAGGTCGTTGGTATGATTTAGATGGAACTGTTAGAACAGCAATTAGTTTGTTACAAAATTGTCCTGATTCAACAAGACACGAAATAGCAAAAGAAATGGCAAAAAATGTTGTTGAAACTATTAAAAATGATGAAGACGATTCTGATGATGAAGCATAGAATATAATTCAAGCATTTATGTAAAAAAGTTCCCATTAGGGAACTTTTTTTATTAATCAATATCAATAGGGCTTCTTTGAATTTTATCAATTGCTTCTCGTGCTGTAAACACCAAAGTTTCAGGCACGTTAGAAATTGTACATAATTGTCTTAAAACATCAACTACGCGTTTAAAACTTCTGACAATATCGCCTTCTCCCATATCAACTTCATCAATAATGCTATCCCATTCTGCATCATTAACCCACATTTCGATTAATGGTGAATAAAAACCATTTATATACATCGGGTCTTCAACATCATGCATTTTTTGTTTCTTTTCAACATCACGTTTAATATCTTTGATTTTATTTAGGGTTTTACGTACTATTGGAGAAAACGGAAGCTGTGAATACAAGTCTGCTCTCATATCTTCCGTTGTTATTGCACAAATAACACTTGCCAATTCTGCAGGTGATAAGTTTTCTAATACACCTGAAAAAATAATTTGAGCCAAAAATAATTCATTTTCTGAACGTATTTGAGAAATTGTTACGCCCTGTTCTGTCGGATAATCATCTTTTATGTAGCCATATTCAAGTAAAACTGCTCTGTGAGATAAAAATTTGTTCCAGAAAATATCTTTTTGTTTTTCAATTTCTTTATCCAAAGTTCTCTGTTTTGCTTGATATCTTACAAGGAGTTCGATATTTTTCATATGTTTTTTAAACAACTTACAAGTATCACATTCATAAGAATGCATTTTACCAAGCATAGACTTTGTTTGACGTTCAAATTCCAAAAATTCTGCTGTTAGAGGTCTATTCTTTTTGTTTTCTTGTTTGCGAACAGTTTTCATCGTTTTACGATTTTGAACATAAATTTCACGAATTTTGTTATACTCCAACAAATCCTCGTTTGTTCTTTTGCACCAGCATTTGAAATCATTACATTCATTAATATTTTTTTGCAAATATTCCTTTACTGTTAGTAACGGTTCTATTCTTGAATTGGATGAAAAATACCCGAAACTTTTCAGAACAAGTTCCTTTGCTTCTTCTAAAGAAAATCTCTGTAAAAGATTCAGTACCATAGAATAGCTTGGAGAAAACTTACTTTCTAAAGGGTTTGCATCAGACAAAACAAGTTCTGCAACTTCTTCAGGGGTTTGGAAAGCATTTCCTACAATCGTTACATACCCTATTTCGTCCATTCCTCTACGACCGGCACGCCCTGACATTTGTAAAAATTCACTTGGAGTCAATAATCTGTGCCCTGAATCCG
>JAKSUP010000196.1 GCA_024408905.1 bacterium | reverse complement strand
TATCTGCAAGTTACGGGCATCAACATCAATAACTTCAGTATTTTCATCTGACAAAAAATTATTCAGATAAATCTTTTGAAAAGATGCAACTTGTTGTATTATTTCAGCTTCAGAGAAATGATTTAATTCTTTCAACGGTTCTATCAAACCTGTTTTTAATGCTTCATTATAATTTTTTTCATTGTTTTCTGTTATCATATTCAATTTTGCAGAAATCTCTGCATATTCATCAAAAATAACAACATAATCTTTAAAATATTCAAATGCATTTGTTAATTCACTGTTAAAATATGATTGATAAACATTTACTCCTTCAAAATAACCTTCTTCATTAAATTGTTCATGCAGCTTGGTAGAAAATTCACTCGGTGCGTTTTGAGGCAAAACGAATTTATACAATGGTAAAATTGCAATATTTTGAATTTTTTCTATTGATTTTTGAGTTTCATTATTAAAATATCTTATGTCAACAATTTCATCACCCCAAAATTCAATTCTCACAGGATTTTTAGATAGAGTATAAATGTCTGCAATATCCCCCCTTATTGAAAATTCTCCTATATCCGTGACCATTGTTGCTCTTTTATACCCGAGCGTTACAAGAGCGTCTAAAAGATTTTTTTGTGAAATATTATCCGATAATTTTAGTTTAAGTGAATTATGTTCATAAAAATCTCTTGTCGGAAATTTTTCTGTAAAAACTTTGACCGGTGCAATTACAAAATCAAAAGAATCTAACAGGGTACTTACTTGCTTAGAATAATCATAAATATTAGGTTGTAAGGTTTCATAAGAGGATGTGTTTTGATATGTCAAAATTTCGGAATTTATCCCAAACAATCGTTCTAAATCAACAGAATATTTTAATGCAGTTTGTTCAGTAGAGGTTACAAACAAAACTTTTTTATTTGAAAGTGAAGCAATATATTTTGCCAACAACAAACGGCTAAAGGAAGTTAATCCTGTTAGCGTAAAACTTTTATTTTTGTTTATATTTCTGACAAAAGAGTCAAAAAACGAACTTTTTTCCAGTTTCATTATTTATGATTTGGACTTTCGTATTCAATACCCATCTCTTTTAATGCTGCAATAAATCTTTCAGCACAAGAATTTTGGACTTCAGGTGGTACAACCCTTAATATTTCAACAGTTTTTGATATTACAGGGTCCTTGTCGTACCATCTGCAACCATTAACAGGTTTTACCAAATCATAAAATCTGTCAAGTGCATCTTTGGATACTTTTTGCTCTAATTTATCCAAAAACACAACAGCGTGATCTCTTAATTCATCCTGATAATTTTTTAATAACTCAATGACCTCTAAAAGTTTCGGGTCATGGTCATACCAACGTTTATAAGCAGGACTCATTCAATACCCCCTTTATATTAGTTCCAATATTATTTACCGTAGTTTCATCATCAAAACGAATAATCTTTGCACCCAAATTGCTCAATTTCTGTTCAAACGATTCATAACCACGATCTATGTGGTGCAATTTTTCAACATAAGTTTCACCGTTTGCCATCAAACCTGCTATCACAAGTGCTGCTCCAGCTCTCAAATCACTGGCTACAACAGTTGCACCGGTTAAATATTTTACGCCTTTTATAATCGCATGGTTTCTGTCTTGGTGAATATCTGCCCCCATCCTTCTTAAATCAGGAACTTGCATAAATCTGTTTTCGTACAAACTTTCAGTAATAATTCCAACACCGTTAGATGTTGTTAAAAGTGTCATCGCAATTGCTTGCAAATCAGTAGGAAAACCAGGATATGGCTGAGTTACAAAGTTGATTGAATTTAATTTACTTTTACAACTTACTTCAATAGTTGTAGGATCAGCAAGTTTAATATTTGCACCCATTTTAATTAATTTATCGTTAAAGAAAGTTAAATGCGCAGGATAAACATTTCTTATAACAGCTTTACCTTTTGTTCCGACAACTGCTGCCATAAATGTACCTGCTTCAATTCTGTCAGGAATAGTTGTATATTCAGCAGAATGTAAACTTTCTCGAGGGACACCGTTTATAACAATTTCAGATGTTCCGGCACCGGTTATATCGGCACCGATTGTATTTAAGAAGTTAGCTAAATCTAATATTTCAGGTTCTTGAGCTGCATTTTGAATACGAGTTGCACCTTGAGCCGTAACAGCAGCTAACATTAAGTTTTCAGTTGCACCAACAGACGGAATATCAAGATAAATATCTGTACCAACTAATTTTGATGCTTTTGCATGAACATAACCATTTTCAATTTTGATTTTAGCACCAAGTGCTTCCAAACCTTTTATGTGAAAATCTACCCGTCTTTCACCAATAGCACACCCCCCGGGTAATGCCACGATAGCTTCTTTACACCTTGCAAGCAAAGCTCCCAGTATTGTAAATGATGCTCTCATTTTACTTACAAGTTCATATTTTGCTGTAATGGAAGTAATATCAGTAGCATCAATAGAAACAGATTTTTCTTCCAAATTATAATCTAATTTAGCGCCCAAATCTGATAACACATTGAGCATTATATTAACGTCTGTCAATTGAGGTACGTTATAAATTTTAGTAGAGCCTTTAACCAAAATACTTGCAGCAAAAAGCTTTAGAACAGAGTTCTTTGCACCACTAACAGAAACTTCTCCCTTTAGGGCTTCACCACCTTGTATTTTAAACTTCTCTACCAAATCGCCTCCACTATTACACTATAATCATACAATCATTAAAGTTTATTGTAAAGTATTAATTTTAGCTTAATAAAGATGAGGTAACTCACTTAACTTATAGAACAGCTCGGCATTTGTTACGAATTCCTCCGGTTTAGCACTCACGTAGAATTCTTCTACACCTTTACAATCACCGGATGCAGCTATATTCAAGTTGTTAATGTTGGTTTTTATATAATCTACAAAAATTTCAGCAGGATCAATAAATTTATCTACAGGTAACATGTTCTTCAACACATTTAGCAAATACGGATAGTGTGTACATCCCAAAATTATTTTATCGGGGTTAAAATTAAGCATTTCATCCACATGAAATTTTATATCATTATATGATGCATTGGAATTAATATTTCCTGATTCAACAATATTCACCCAATTAGGACACGCAATTTCTTTCACTTGGATATTTTTATTATAATTGCATATTTCCTTTTTATAGGCACCTGCATTTACAGTTCCTTGAGTTGCGAAAACGCCGATTCTTGAATAATTTTCGCAGGCAATAACTTTTGCACACGATTGAATTATGGGGTAAATTGGAAACACATAATCATCCTTTATTGCTTCATATGCTAAAGCAGAAGATGTATTGCAAGCAATTACCACAGCTTTTACGTTTTTAGATTTAAAAAAGTCTAAAATATTTCTGGCAAAACCAATCAATTCTTCTTTTGATTTATTACCATAAGGTAAATTCTTAGTGTCGCCAAAATATATAGTATTTTCAGAAGGCAAAAATTTTTTAAAACGAGAATAAACAGAGAGGCCCCCCACTCCGGAATCAAAAAAACCTATATCACGGGTGCGGAGAAGGTGGAAGCCCTGCGG
>JAKSUP010000195.1 GCA_024408905.1 bacterium | reverse complement strand
TTACTTGAATGAACTTTATTAACTGCCAAAAAAATTGGTTTCCCTGATTGACGAAGAATGTTTGCAATATCTGTATCAACAGGCGTAACACCTTCAATACCATCTACCAAAAATATAATTTTTTCGGCTTCTTCACAAGCTATTTTAGCTTGGTCGTATATAGAAACCATAATTTCATCTTCATCACTTGGAATAATACCTCCGGTATCAATTACAGTAAAATTCTTATTTTGCCATTCAACGTCGAAATAAATCCTATCACGTGTTACACCGGGTAAATCATCCACAATTGATTGTCGTCTTCCGACAAGACGATTTACAAATGTCGATTTTCCTACATTAGGGCGACCTACAACAGCTATTATTGGTTTTCTTTTCATAAATGTAATTCTATCATAAATTTTTAATATTACGCAAAAAAAGAACCGAGCCGAATGACAGGGTTCTTTTTATTTAATCTTAAAACTGATTAAACAGCTTTTTGTACTTTTCCGGCTTTTAAGCAAGAAGTACAAACTGTCATTCTCTTTGTTTGACCATTTACATTAACTCTAATTTCTTGCAAATTTGGAGTTTGTCTGTTAGGTATTTGTTTATGAGAGAATGTTAATTTTGTTGATTTTAATGCAGATTTTCCACATATTTCACAGTGTTTAGCCATAATTATATTCCTTCTTTCTACCAGTGTATTCTAAGTGTAACCTAAAGTTATTTATTTTACAAGCAAAACCTTAGTTTGATTGTAAATTATTTGTTACATAATGTATAATAACTCACTAATAATCAGATTGTTCATAATCTTCATCATCTTTTAAAGATGATAAATCATCTGAATATTTAGAATCAAAATCTTCCGGCAAATATTCGTTATCAGGCCATACAGTTGTATCATCAAACCTGCAAGCAGATAAATTTAAAGATGCAGAGAAATCTGAGTCAGACAAATCTGCCTCACATAGTATTGCGCCAGCCAAATCTGCATCTGCGAAATTACAATAATCTACTCTTGCATAACTAAAATCCGTACCGTTTAAAACTGAATCTGTAAAAATACACTCAGTTAAAGTTGAGCGCGTAAAATCAACTGAAGTTAAGTCACAATTTATAAACTTTACATCTGTTAATTGAGAATCAGCAAAGGAAGAAGATGTTAAATCTACATTATCAAAAACAGCCCCTTCAACTGTTGAATTGGAAAAATTAACTTCTGAGTTAAATTTATCAACATCTTTTAATAATAATTCTGCTAAATCTTCTTTCGATAACATATATTCAATCTCCTAATTAAACAAATTCATTTGCATAGCTAATAACACAGCCTGCGTTCTATTCGTAACTTTTAACTTTTTAAATATACTGTTGAGATGTGTTTTTACGGTAACATCTCTCACAAACAATTTTTCTGCGATATCTTGATTACTTGCTCCTTTAGCAACAAGAGCCAATACTTCTTTTTCTTTAGGTGTTAAGGCATCAATATTAACATCTTTATTAATTGTCACTTCTTGCTGCGGCTTAGCTTGTTTTTGCCACTCACATCGACGCAAAACAGCTTCAATTCTGGCAAGTAAATTAGGTAATATAAACGGTTTTACGATATAGTCATCTGCTCCAATCTTTAAACCTGAAACGACTTTTTGGTCCTCACTCACAGCAGTAATCATTATAACAGGCAGATGCTCCGTTTTTTTATTTTTTCTAATTGCTTTTAGGGTATCCCATCCATCCATATTTGGCATCATCACATCTAAAAGAACCAAATCAAATGCAGAATTATCAGCAAGAATTTTTAGAGCCTCAACACCGTCCTCGGCTACAGTTACATCATATCCGTACATAGGAAGTGCATCTTCCAAAAATTTCGGATTGTCGTCAACTACTAATATTGATGCTATACCACCCATCGTTATACCAATCTTTCTTTTAAAGCTTTTAACGCTGCCTGCAAACGATCATCTACTTCTAATTTTTGCAGAATGCTTGCTACATGCGCCTTTGTTGTATTAATACTTACAAAAAGTTGATTAGCAATTTCATTATTGCTATATCCTTCTGTTATAAGTTTTAGAATTTGAGTTTCTCTGGATGTTAATCCATAATCTTTCTCCGGAGCAGTATTCGTTTCAGAATTTGATCTTGCAGCTGCTTCCAAAACAATATGAGATATACTCGGATCAAACCAAGAAGCACCATCTAAAACAGAACTTACCACTTGAGTTAATCTGATCGGATTAATTTCTTTTGAACAATATGCATTTGCACCAGCTTTTAAACTATTTAAAACCTCTTGCACATCATTATGTGATGTTAAAATAATAACTTTGATTTCATGATTTTGCTGCTTAATTCTTCGCGTAGCTTCAATTCCGTTCATGCCGGGAAGCCCCAAATCCATAATTATTAAATCTATTTTATTTTGTTGAACGATATCTATAGCTTTTTCAGCAGACTCAGCTTCATAAACACATTCAACAAAATCTGCCGTTTCAAAGGCTGTTTTTAATCCAAACCTAGTCAATTCATGATCTTCAACAATTAAAATATTACTTTTCATACACACTATTACCCAAATCTAAATTAGCTTCATAATCAGAGTTTAACCTTGAACATTTAATCAATGATTGTTTTGATTTATCCACTTCACCTTTAGCATTCAAAACTTGACTTAAATAATAATAATATTTAAAGTTATTTTCGTCAATTAAATACGAATTATTAAGATAAGTTTCTGCCATAGATAAATTATTATCTTTCAAAGCTGCACCGGCCAAACCTAACCACACACCATTGTTAGTGACATCTAAAGATGCTATTTTTGCTAAATAATCATCTGCTCGTTGTGGAAATACTTTTAATGAGCCAATCAACAACTCTTCATTCAAACTATTTTTCTTAAGCAATTTTTCGTATAATTTTCTAGATTTCTTTTCATTTTCCAACGCTAAGTATGTTTTTGCAATGCCGATTGACGGAGAAATTTCTTTTGTTAATTTTTTAGCAGATTTATAATACTTCAATGCGTCTTCATATTTTCTATCATCAAAATATATATCACCCAATGTTTGTGTAGCTATGTAATTATGTTTATCCTCTTTATAAGCTCTCTGTGCAAATTCTAAAGCTTTTAAAGGCTCGTCATTGTCATAATAAATTTTTGATAACAGTGCAAAAACTTGTGGTGCATATTGTTTTGCTTGAATAATAGAAGATTGTAAAACCTTTGATGCTAACAAACTCTTACCTTGCAGATGATAATAGTATGCCAAATGATAATCTTTTAAAACATCTTCTTTTGCAACTTTGTACAAAACATATTCATTAACAGCCTTAATTTTCTCTTGAAAATCTACAGTCAATATTTCCTCTTTATTTATTTCTTTAAGAACTTTTAGAGCTTGTTTTGATTTATTAGAATCGGCTAAAATTTTTGCTTTTAATATCTTATAGCTCAAATTGATGTCATTTCCAATAATTGCGTTATCAATATATTTTCTGTTGTATCTGATATTTCCAAAAGCTCGACAGGCATCCATCAGTACCCCTGTACCAATT
>JAKSUP010000194.1 GCA_024408905.1 bacterium | reverse complement strand
AAACCTCTTCTGTTTCTTCAATTTTCTTATCTTCCATTAAACTTTCTCCTTCTCCATTTTTTTACTATATTTCTGGACTTTCATCTTCAAAGTATATTTCGTATGGCAGATGATCAAATCTAGTTTGTGTTTTTGGTGCAACACAAGATACTTCAATAGTATAACTTGCTTGATTTTTATTTTTCATCTCTAATTCAAAAGCATTTTTTAAAATTGCTTTTGGGAATATAACAATACATTTTCTACCATCAATTAATTCACCCACTACAGCAAAATTATCTTTGTAATCGCTTTCTCCGATAACTTTTTTTTTTTTATATGCAGTATAACCACGTTTACCTTTAGATGGGTCTGCTTCTAAATGTAGAATGTCCACTCATAAATGTGGTTGAAATTCTGTAACATTACCAGTTATTTTTGCAGTTCCTGGATTTTTTATATGTGCTCCCTCTGCTTCTACTATTACCCCATCAATTTCAGGTGTAATTATTTCCTCTTCTATATTTAATTTAATTCCATCAGTAGTTGCAGCATATGGTCTACCATACCAACCAGTTGTACTAATTACATAATCTCCAACTTTTGGTATGTATCCATTTGCTACTGTTTTTATATCAGCAATCGCAATTTTTTCTCCTGTTGCACCAGTTTCAACAACTTCTTTAGCTCCTTCTGTTCCTGCTTCACATCTTTCATAATGTTCTCCAAATGACAAACCGTTATACAAAACTGCTGCAGAAAACATATAACTTTCTGATGTTTTTTCAGTCATTCCATGATTTTGTAATCCCATTTTTATTCTCCTTTCCAACAATACGTTTCTAATCTAATTTGTATTTTCTTCAAATCCATATCTCCTGTGCGATCTGAATTTTTATTTTTATAGGCAATACAAAAGCCCATATTATTTTGCATTTTCACTATTTTTTCGAAGTGCAATTGAATTTTATCGTGAATTTTTACTAAATCAATTTCTTTTCCTCTGTTCCAAATTTCTAACAAAAGTTCGCCTTCCAATCTTCCAGTTGCTATATCAAAAAAATTAGTGTAATGTTCACCAGTAATATATGGATAAACTAGTTCGCCAGTCCATTCCATATATTCATAATTTAGCCCTAAAACATTTACGAGTTCGTTATAAATAATTTTTAACAATTCTTCTTCCATTCATTTTTACCCCTTGTTCATAATCTGTGCAAATCTTTTAATAGCTTTAATTTTAGTGTTTTGATGTGCTTTATATAGCATTCTCTGTGGCTTTTTTCCGTGAACCTCAAAAAAAACAGCCCCATTCTTTCCATAAACAATTGGGAAATGATATTTATGTGTAAAATTGCTAATTTCTCTACTATTAAGCCTACTTGCTGGTACATACCAAACGTTACGACCTTTTTTCCCACTTAATGCATATTCACCAGTTCCTAATTCTTCCCAGATTGCATTTTCTTCGCTGTTTCCAACTGTAGCCTCCAATGTAGTAGTATCAACAGTATGTCCCCAACCTCTTTTTGTAGCTCCGGTATCTACTCTAGTATTTCTTATTGCTTGGCTTTCGTATTCAGCTGAAACTTCTTCTAACCAATTGCAGATTCTTCTCTCAATTTCAGCTTCAACTTTTATATGATTGTCTATAAATTTAACTTCGCCCATATTTAATCCCCTATATATTTCAAAAATATTTCTAAATGTTGATTTAGTTCCATAGGATTGTCTATCAATAACACATCAAATTCTTTGCCATTGCATTCAGCTTTTAAATTTTTGACTTTTTTTTCTGTAATCTCAACATAATCGCAAATGAAAATATGAGAACTCTCTTGAACCTTACTATTATAAGTTTCTCTGAAAGAACTACCTGAAGATAAATCTAAGTACCCTCTGATTGTCATGTAATTGTCCCATTTTTCGACTTTTTCTCCTATGCTATTAACTACATCACCTGTCTTTTTTAAAAGCCTTAAATCGCAATTTCCACCTATGCTACTCATAATTAAACCCTCATCTTTTTATAAGGTTCTAAAAAACCTAAAATACTGATAGGATAACCACTTACAAAATTTGCACTATCTTCATATGTAACAGAATGTCTTGAGATAGTTTCACTCTTTAAACCGACTTTTTCCTTCGCCCCAAATTCCCATTCAAGCATATCTAATGCCCCTTGTTTTACGTCCTCTGGATATTCGACTTTAATAACATAGTTATAAAAATCAAATACATATCTATCGAGTGTTATTGTTCCATCTTCAATTGATTTTATTGTGTATAACCCCTCATTTGGGCTTTCTGCAATTTCAATTGTATCTCCCACTTTTAAAAATGGATTGTCAGTCAATAACCTATTGTTGATAGAATTACAATGAAATTTAATATGTCGATTATAGAATTTATTGTTTGTATAATTTCCTCTTATAAATGTTTCAATGGCTTTTAATTTGTTTTCTAGTAAATTATCATCTATTTTTGCTAATTTACTGTTCTTCTTAATTTCATCAATTGTAGCAATCATAATTTACTCCTTTCTTTTACAAAGAAAAGAAGAAGCAAATTATTTTACTTCTTCTACCTTGTATCCTCTTTCAGCAAACCAATCTAAAACCCAACCTTTTTGCACATTTGCTTTGCCATAGGCAAATTGAACACCTGCAACAGTTCCGTTAAAGTTTTTAACTGGTGTATAAACTATAAAAGAACCTTTTTTGTAGGCTCCCTTTGAATTAACTGATTTACTTTTTAATTCTTCATTAGCTTTTGCTAACTTTTCTTTTTCAGCCTTAACAGCCTCTAATTCAGCTTTTAAAGCCTCTAATTCTGCTGTATTATCTACATTATTTTTAGCTTGTGCCATAATATTAATACCCCCTACTACGCAATTTTAATATTTCTTAATACCCCTGCATTTTGAGTATTTTTTAAGCAAACTGCTGCAACCATTTCAACTTCACCAGTTTTTACAGCCCCTGGAGCTGAAAAGTCTGGTAAATATTTATTGATTACCTTGTCTCCTTGAACTGAACAACCCGTAAATCCTTCATCAACATCAAAATGAACTGCATAAATATCTGTTAAACCTGTAACATTAACTTCTGCTTCTCCTTCTCCAAATTTTCTTGATTTTTTTCCAATAATGGCTTCTTTGGTTGCTACGGCTTCATCTCCTTCTCCAGTAACTTTATATTTATTTTTTAAGTCTATCATTCTTACACCATTTATTGATGTAACTGTTCTTCCAAATGCCTCTTCGCTTTCTGTTTTATATCCTAGAACCCTTGCAACTGTTTGAATTTTAGTAATCATATCTTGATTGCACATAATTGCATCTGCATTTGTTCTATTTATTAAATTAGTTAACATTTCGTAAAATTGATCTGCATTTGCTTTTAGATTAGTAATATCAGATAAATCTAAATAACTGTCTGTATTTATTTCATTTTCAGTACCAACCAGCATTTTGTCTAAGCCATCAAATTCTTTTTCATCACTTGCAATGTCCCCGTTGATCATTTTATCGAGGAATAATTGAACTGCTGCAACAATTTTAAAATCAATTTGTCTTTGCATCTTTTCCAATTTTCCCTCAATACTTTTAATTGCTCTTATAGCAGCGTATTTATCTAAAGCTTCGTACAA
>JAKSUP010000193.1 GCA_024408905.1 bacterium | reverse complement strand
TATCCTAATAAGAAGCATCCAGCAATCAGAAATCTCGGAAGCTATATAAATGAGTACTATAAACCCTCAGAAACATACACATCATGGTCTGAATTAATCTCTGTACACCATAATCCAAATACAGCATCACCTATTGAACAAGCTAAAGCACTACAAAAATATTTGGATAACAAAAGCATTTCAAACGAAATCGAAACAGATGAAGATAACAATTCAGCAATCGTATCTTTTGTCATGTCAGACACAAAACGAGTACCTATAATTCTTGAATTTAATATTTTTAAATACGAACTTGATGAAATATGTGGAACTATTGCAATTCAATACACAAAAAGATATATCGCAAATGACAACATACAAGCTGATTACGCAAAAAAAGATTTTCAAAAAAACAGAAATAAACAAATTAAAAGCTTTAAAAAACTAAAAACCCCAATACTCATCATAACAGATGTTGATAACGGTAAATTTGTAGAAGCAAATAATGAAAATACTCACAACACTATCGAAAAAAAAGAAAAAGTTATTATAAAAAAAGAAACCGAAAACAACGAAAAACCTGAGCAAAATACTGAAAAACAGCTTGACGAATAGCTATGTTTGACGTACTGTTTATAGTTGAACACAGCCATTAAGGGGTATTTATTGGAGAGAGCATGAGAAAAAAAATAATAATAATTGTATCTGTAATAATAGCGCTAATTTTGATGCGTTTCATAATATCAGCATTTACTCATTTTAATAATGAAAAGAAAACCAGACAGATGTCAGCACCGGCAGTTACTGCTGAAATAGTTGATACTCAAAATGTAACAAGACACTACGATGTAAACGCAAGAGTTGTCGCTAAATACAGAGTTGAAGTTTTGGCTCGTATAAACGGGTATCTAACTAAAAGTTATTTTAAAGAAGGTGATTATGTTAAGGCAGGACAGGTTCTTTTTGAAATTGAGCCACAAGAATACCAATATGCTGCTAATAAAGCAAAAGCTAATTTAGATAATGTTCAATCACAGTCAGATTATTACAAAAAACAACTTTCAAGATATAAAGAGCTTGTTGCACAAGATTATATTGCAAAATCAGAATATGACAACATTTTAGCCCAAAGCAATGCATATAATGCTCAAGTAGAAAGCGCTACAAGTGCCTATAGAGATGCCCAAAGAAATCTTGCTTATACAAAAGTCAAGGCACCTGTAGATGGCAGGGTTGGTATAATTGACGTTACCGTCGGGAACTACGTATCAATAAACTCAGGAGATTTAACAACCATCAATAGTTCTGACCCTATGTATATAACATTCGCAATGAATTCAAGGGATTATTCAGAACTCGTTAGAATTGATGGAGATAAGGGAGCCAATAGAGTCGTTGAATATACATCCAGCACAGGTAAAAAATATGAACTAAAAGGTGTTCAGGACTTTTATGACAATAAAATTGATGAGTCTACAGGTACAATAACTCTACGTGCAACATTCCCAAATCCTAATGACGAACTTATTCAAGGGGATTTTGGAATAGTAACAATTTATTCTAATCTAAAAGATAATATACCTGTAATTCCACAAACAGCAACTATGGAAAACCAACAAGGTGTCTACGTTTACACAATAGACGAAAATAATATACCAAAACTCGTATACATAAAGACAATGGGGCAAACTGGCGACAACAAGTGGCTGGTATCAGAAGGATTAAATGCCGGCGACAGGATTATAACATCAGGCTTACACAAAGTCATCCCAGGCCAAGCCGTAAAAATAGTTAACACGCCGGTTGATAATAATACACACAAAGCTAAAAAAGCAGGAATCTTAACTAAACTTTTAAAAAAAGTCGTAGGATTGATAAAAAAATAAACTAAGGGTAATATAATGGCAGGGAATTTATTTATAAAAAGACCAAAATTCGCAATTGTAATCTCAATCGCAATTATATTAGCAGGGTTGATTTCATTAACAACACTTCCTCTGGAAGAATATCCATCAATCACTCCACCACAAGTAGCAGTAACAGCAACATATAGTGGTGCAAGTGCTGACGTTGTTGCCTCTACAATTGCATCTCCTGTCGAACTGCAATTGAACGGTGTCGAAAATATGTTATATATGACCTCTGAATCAAAAAATGGGTCATATAGGCTTACAATCTTTTTCGACATAGATTCAGACCCTGACATGAACTTGGTCAATGTTCAAAACCAATTACAACTAGTCACACCAAGATTACCTGAAGAGGTAAAAAGATACGGGATGACAGTTAGAAAAACAACAGGTGGTGCAGGATGCTTAACAATGTCATTACGCTCCCCAAATGGTACATATGATGCGTTGTATTTAGCAAACTATGCAAGAATGTTCATTAAGGATGAATTGGATAGAACCCCCGGGTGTGACGAGGTTAACGTATTCGGCGCCGGACAATATTCTATGAGATTATGGTTAAAACCGGATAGAATGGCCAGTCTTGGAGTTTCTACAACTGACATAGCTGAAGCTGTAGCTGCTCAAAATACACAGACTCCGGCCGGCAATATAGGGACAGAACCTATGTCATCACCACAAATGATGAAATTTACATTGAGAACAGAAGGACGTTTAAAAACAGTTGAGGAATTTGAAAAAATAATAGTAAAAGCTAATTCGAACGGCTCAAATGTTCACTTAAGGGATGTGGCAAGAGTTGAACTTGGTGCAGAAAGTTACAACTATAACACATCTATAGGTGAAAAAAATTGCGCAGTAATTTCTGTTACGCAGTTACCTGAAGCTAACACTATTGATCTGGTTAATAAAATTACCAGCAAAATGGATAAAATGAGCAAAAAATTCCCTACTGATATGGAATATCATATACAATATGATGTAACAAAATTCGTTAGAGAATCCATACACGAGGTTATAAGTGCAATCATACTTGCAATTGTTTTGGTAAGTGCCGTTACTTACTTATTCTTGGGAACGGCAAGGGCTGCGTTTATTCCTTTCTGTGCAATACCGGTATCATTAATTGGTGTATTTATATTTATGTCATCATTTGGTTTTTCAATAAACCTTTTAATCCTTTTCGGACTGGTCTTGGCAGTTGGTTTGGTTGTTGATGATGCCATAGTCGTACTTGAAAACACGCAAAGACACATTCAAGACGGGAAATCGCCACGCGAAGCAACAGAAATAACCATGCAAGAAGTTTTTGGGGCAGTTGTAGCGACATCACTTGTATTAATGGCAGTATTTGTTCCTGTTTCATTTATGGGTGGTACAACCGGACAAATGTACAGACAATTTGCAATCTGTATAGCAACATCTATCGGCCTGTCTACAGTTGTTGCTCTAACACTATCACCTGCACTATGCTCTATGATATTAAAGAATGGTGATGAAAAAACTGACTTTGAATTTATACAAAAATTTGAAAATTGGTTCAATAATATTAGAGAAAAGTATCTAAATTTTGTTTCTTACTTTGTAAAATCACCTAAAAAGACAGTACAAACATTATTAGGAATAGTTTTAGCATTACTTATTATGTTTAAAATAACCCCTACAGGATTTATTCCTGATGAAGACAGAGGTGTAGTATTTACTCAAATGCAATTACAAGATGGTGCGACATTACTTCGTACGTCAGAAGT
>JAKSUP010000192.1 GCA_024408905.1 bacterium | reverse complement strand
TTAAAGACTTAGTCTCGACATGTATTAATCGTCTTGCTGAAGATGGTATTTTCGATACAAATATTGTGCGGTTCGATGTTGAAAAAAATTGTTTTAAAATAAAAAAATCTGCGTTTCCATTGGAATATGCTGCCATTCGGAATTTTTTAACTACAGCTGAAGCTTTGGGTAAGGAAGAACATGGAGAAATATATATTCCGGTATATTATGAACCTGAATGGATTATGCAATTTAGCAATCGTAATAAGATTACACAAAGTCAATTGTTAAAGAAATTAGAAGAACAAAATAAAAGAGGTTTAGAAGCAGAAAATTTTATTTTGGAAATAGAAAAAAAGCGCTTACCTAAAAAAGCTGGAAAAATTAAACGTATACCTGATTTTGATGTTTCTGCTGGATATGACATTGTTTCATACGAAAACAACTATTCTGTAAACTATGATCGCTTTATAGAGGTTAAATGTTATATTGGAACACCTCATTTCTTCTTGTCAGAAAATGAACTAGAAGTATCAAAAATTAAATTAGATAAATATATATTATGCTTAGTAGATTACACAAGAATAACAGAACCTGGATATTTTCCAGAATATATAATAAATCCATATAAAAATATATTCCATAGTGATAGATGGCTTATAGATGCTACTAACTATCGTATACAAAAATTATAATACTACTACATATTGTAAATTTATTTAGTCTAAATATGTATTCGCCAATCGTTCTGATATAGCTTTTATTACAGGAATACATACGGTATTGCCTAATAAATCAAACGCCTCGCTTTCTTTTAGAAAAGATAGATCATAATCTTCTGGAAAACCACACAAACGTTGTCCTTCTCTAATGGAAAGTCTACGTAAACCATTTCCATCAAGAACACCTAAGCGAGAAACATCCATTGCAACCAGTGTTGGGGCAAGATCATCAGGATTAAGAATTTTAGTAAATTCAAAAGATAGTTTACCTGTAACTATGTTGTAACCCATAGGTTTTGTTTTATCGGGAACACGCCGACCATTTATTTTTTTTCTGGGGTGCTCTAATGTTAAATATCCCATATTAACAAGATTATTAAGGAATCTTCTTAAATGGCTATGATTATAGAATGTTGAAATTTGTTTTTGAGTAAGAGGCATTCCATCCATCCAATCTATACCAATCTCGGCTGCCCATTTTCGTTTTCTTCTTTCAAGTAATAACGTATTTAAAAAATCAGACTGTTCTTGTGTTGTATCTCCTTTTAAACCAAGTTCCCAACTATGAATATTATCTGACCCTCCACGTTTATCTTTAATTGCTTTTCCAATAACTTGTTCTGGTTTAAAATGCTTAAAAAGTTTATTAGTAAATTTTGAATTTACTGTAGGTAATCCATGTTCCAGTATATCACCTAAAATAGCAGTTTTTTCTTCAAAATTATCCAATGAAATCTTGGTATCTTGTGTACCTACAATATAAACCCTTTTGCGAGATTGTGCTAAACCAAAATATTTACTATCAATAAGACGATAAGAAACTTGATAATTTAATTTTTTTAAACGATTTATTATTGTAGATAAAGTTCGTCCATTATTATGATTAATTAACCCCTCTACATTTTCTAGTAAGAAACCATACGGTTTTTTTTCTTTTAATATTCGTTCGATATCAAAAAAGAGTGTACCACGCGTATCATCAAAACCAAGGCCTAAACCTGCAGCTGAAAATGGCTGGCATGGAAATCCACCAAGAAGAAAATCAAAATCGTCAATATTGTTTGCAGGAATTTTTGTAATATCTCCCGCTACGCTTTCATTATTAAAATAATTCTTATATGCTTTAATTGCGTAATCCTTGATTTCGCTACTAAAAACACAAATTGTATCAAATCCTTTTTCTTTAAAAGCTCTTTCGAAACCAATTCGAATCCCACCTAAACCAGCAAATAAATCAATGAACTTAATAGTTTTATTATGAGTACGTTTTCTATGTGCTATTTGCGTACTTATAAGATCTAAACACTTTTCTGAAAAACTATTTCCTTCTGCAAATAAATTTATATCCGATTGCAGAGTGGGTGTAAAATATACAGTTTTGGCTATCTTTTTTTTATTTTTTGGAAGAGGGTTTCTCCCAGAACCTTTTCTTTTCCCTCCGTGTTGTGGCATGTCCATACTTCCTTCCAAATATTGACGACACGATTATAGCATATGTAAGTTGATTTTGCAATGCTCAAAATCAAAATAGTATTATAGAATATTCTTTTACAGAGTTGACTTTAATAATATTAATGTTCATAATAATAATACGCACTTGTGCGTAATTATAAAAGGAGATTATTATATGACAGGTGAGTTTGGTGCTTTTATTGCACAAAAGCGACTGGAAAAAGATGTTAAATTAAAGCCCATTGCTGAAAAATTAGGAGTATCTGTCACTTATTTGTCTGATATAATCAAAGGCAGAAGAAACCCTCCTGATTTAGAAGGCCTCGAATTATTAGCAAATGTCTTAAATTTAAATGATGAAGAACGGAATGAAATGCTAGATCTTGCAGGGAGTGCCCGAAAACAAATATCTCCAGATTTGCCAGAATATATTATGAATGTAAACATTCCTAGTGCCAGAATTGCTCTTCGCAAAGCAAAAAATTACAGGCTTGGAGATGATTTTTGGCAAGAAGTCAACAAAATAATAGACCAGAAAAATGCGAGTGAAAAATGAGAACTCATTGCAATGAATTAATTCCTTATATTCCCTCAAAAGATTATGATAAAATTGCATATGAATTCCTTGAAAAATTTTATCCAGAAGCCCTAAAAAGTCCTATGCCTGTTCCTATTGTTAATATAGCCAAAGATAAAATCGGGTTAAACATACAAAATGTATGTTTATCTGAAGAATTAAATATCTATGGTATGACTGTATTTACAGATGGTTTTGTAGATGTGTATGATACAAAAGAAAACTTGTATGATAAGAGATTCTTTAAAGCAAAAACAATACTAATAGATCCAGAAGTTGTTAAACAAACAAATATAGGATGTAGAAATAATACTATCGCACATGAATGTGTTCATTGGTATAAACATCGATATTATTACAAAATGCAACAACAAAAATTTCTTAAGTACGCTAAATATTGCAAATGTTACATTGATCAAATGCCAGATGATTCTACCCAAAATAACATTATAGAAGCACAAGCAAATGGTATTGCACCTAGAATATTGATGCCAAGAAACACTTTTATTGAAGTAGCCGAAAATTATAGGGTATCAAATTGTCAAGATAATTCTAATATAATTACAACTTTAGCAAACTTTTTTTGTGTTTCAAAACAATCTGTAAAAATTCGCCTGAAAGAATGTTGTATACAATAGTTATATATATCAACTTGAATTTAATCTAACTTTGAGCGATGAATACACTACCTTAAAGGAGGGTGTATGGAAGAAATTGGATATAACATTACTCAAAAAGAATTTAAAAAGTTGGAAAAGTTGTCTGAAAATATTTATAACACTTCTGTTGTTATTGATTACTTTTGTCGAAATCAACCTGAGATTGAAGAATTAAATAATCTTACTCCGGTAGTTTCTAATTTGAGAAAGGATGCAGATGTGTTGAATGCGTTCTTTATTGATTATTGGAATGAAG
>JAKSUP010000191.1 GCA_024408905.1 bacterium | reverse complement strand
AATATAGTTTTAGATTTAAAAAGATTTAATGCACAAGAAAAATTTATTCAAAAAAGGATTTTATTATTATCAATAAATAAACTATTTAATTCAACAAATGGTTTTGAAAAAATACATATAGATGATATGTTAAAGCTTTATGACGCGAACACAATCCGTTTCTTTATTTTGACAAACCATTACAGAATGCCTGTAGAATTTTCTGATGAAGCCTTGCAAGCAGCAGAAAACGGTGTTAAACGTATTACAAACGCCAAAGCATCAAAAATTGATGAAAATATTAAACTTGAAGATTATGAAGAATACAAAGAGTTTGTTAATGCAATGGATGACGATTTGAATACCTCTAAAGCATTGGCAGTATTATTTGATTTAGCAAATAAAGCTAACAAGGATGTTGATTATGCTTACACTTTATTGCATAAACTGGCAACAACATTGGGATTTACTTTCGAAAAAGCAACCCTATCCGATAATGAACTTTCAGAACTTATTTCTCGTATAAATGATGAGATAGGAGAGAATTTTGCATCAATGGAAGATTTAATTGCAAAAAGGAAACAAGCAAGAGAAGAAAAGAACTGGGACTTTGCCGACAAAGTAAGGATTGCCCTTGATAACGCCGGAATTATTTTAAAAGATTCTAAGGAAGGTACAACTTGGGAATTAAAATAGGAAAATTATTAACCTTAATATGTATTTTTATATTTTTAGCAATTCCGACACAAGTTTTTGCTGAAAATCCTGATTGCGTGAGAGTTGGGCTAACAGATACCAAATTCCAAAATATTCTAAAAAAAGAAATTGTTGTATATGGTACGGCTGATTGCGATATATGTGACAAATTATCAAAAAAAGTACTGCTCCATGTTCCGGCCGACACTGATATAAAAATAACTGAAAGTTTAGCCGGAATGACTGTAGTAGTCGGAAATCAAATCGGCACACTCAGAGATTTTGTTGTCGTATGTCCTGCAGGGCTTTTAGGAGTCAGGAATTTGACAAGAAAAGGAAAGCCGGCTCTTTATCATGGAGCATTTGAACTTGCACAAAAAGAAGACCACAGTGGTTTTTATTTGGTCAACATTGTTGAATTACAGGAATACTTAAAAGGTGTAGTCCCGAATGAAATGCCTGTAAGATTTGGTTTAGAAGCCTTAAAAGCACAAACCGTCGCAGCAAGAAATTATGTTCTTACTCCCAGAACGCAAAGTTACAAAGAATTTAATGTAGTAGACAGCGTTTCCAGCCAAGTTTATTTCGGTGCAAATACAGAAGATAATCTTGCTACACGTGCAGTTATGGAAACTGATGGTATCGTTGCCTTATATAATAACGAGTTAATACTATCTCTGTACAGTTCAACGGCCGGCGGGTATACAGAAAGCTATGCACACGCTTTTTCTGATCCTTTAACAAAAGTATTCCCATCAATTAACAAGCCATATTTGGTTGCCGTACCGGATAAAGATGAATTCGGAGTATTAGACACGGAAGAAAAAGCAAAAAACTTCTATTCTCAAAAAGTTCCTTCATACGATGTTGAATCACCATATTACAGATGGCAAAAGACCTGGACAGTTGGGGAACTTGAGAACGTCTTGAAAAAAACTCTTGTTGACCAATCGAAAACCGGATTTGTATCTCCAATATTTAGAAATACTGATGACTTGGGTACAATAAAAGATATTAAAGTTATGAAAAGAGGCGTTTCCGGAAAAGCCATTGAACTTGATATAATGACCTCAAAGAGTTGCTACAGAATTTCTAAAGAGCTTGTCATCCGACGTGTATTCCAAAAAGACGGAATTTCACTTCCTAGCGCCAACGTAATATTTGAAAAAAAATTAGATAATGACGGAAACGTAACAGATATAACTGCTTATGGTGGTGGTTTCGGACACGGAGTCGGAATGAGCCAGTATGGTGCCGGATATATGGCAACAAAACTAAAACAACCATATTACAACATTTTAAGACATTATTATAAAGGCATTTCTCTCGGCACAATGCCGGTTAATGTATGGGAAAATGATGTAAAACAGACATTTTGGGCACCTGTTGGCAGAGCTCAACTTGTTATTATAGGTCAAATCGTTCCTAAAGTTACGGTTACAATAAATGGCAAAAAACACGAACTTCCTATAAATAAAAATTTCTTCCAAAGAGATGTAAGAGTTGACATATCAAGATTTATAGAAGATGGAGAAAACACAATTATTTATTCACCTTCTGTATGTCCATTAAAAATGTATGTAGAACTTGTAGAAGCATATGATAAAGATAAACCTACAAATATTTTCCTAAAAGAGGTTAAGGCAGAATAATGAAAGACGAAGCACCTGGAGTATTGAAAGCAGCATGGCTAATTGCAATGGTAACGATTGCAAGTAAGCTCATGGGATTTGTCCGAGATATGGTTGTTGCTAATTTTTATGGTGCGACAATGGTATCAGATGCTTATTTTTATGCATTACAGATACCTTCACTTGCAATAATTATTTTAGGTGGAGTTGGCGGACCTTTTCATAGTGCTGCTGTTGCAGTTTATTCAAAACTCATACCGGAATTCGATTCAAAACCGAGCGAAGTCGTAAACAAGCTTTATAACACATTTTTAACGGTTACATTCTTATTTTTCGCAGCACTTGCAGTTGCAGGATTTTTCTTTGCAGACCAAATTATGGGATTAATAATTTCTGCAGGAAGTCCGGAACTTGTATCGCTTGCAGCACAACATTTTAAAATAATGTCACCAATAATTCTGATAGGTGGAATTATAGGTATTTACTACGGACTTTTGATTTGTCATAAAAACTATATTTTACCAAACTTATCACCAATGGTATTGAGTTTGGTTGTAATTATTTCGATATCTTTAGCACACAATGACCATTCCGGAGTAATTTTAGCACTCGCAACAACCCTTGGTGCAGTTTGCCAGTTAATGCTGCAATTCCCAAAACTAAGACAAATCGGTTACAGAATTAAACCTAATTTTGATATAAAAAACAATCCGAATTTCAAAAGTATTATGGAGCTTTTGTTCCCAGCTATTTTGAGTTCAACAATGGGACAAATAACTATTTATATTGATATGTTTTTTGCGTCAACTCTTGTCACAGGAGCTTGGACATCTGTTATATTTGCAAACAGAATTTTTCAATTTCCTGTAGGCATACTGGTTACAGCATTTTTGGTTCCATTGTTCCCTATTTTCTCTCGTTTGGCAGGCGAAGGAGAAAGCAAGTTTGATGAAATAAGAACTTATTTCAATAAAGGCGTCGGAGTTCTATTATTTGCAGCAATACCAATGATAATTTTAATATTAACTTTGGCAAAAGACGGAATTTCATTAGTATTTGAAAGAGGTGCATTCAATAGTGACGCTGTAATTATGGTAACAGAAGCTCTTTGCTTCTTGTCATTCTCAATTTTACCTTATGTTTTCAGAGATTCTATAACAAGGGTTTATTATGCCTTTAATGACTCTAAAACACCTTTCATTATTGCTATGTCGTCAATTTTGCTAAAGGCAATTCTCAATTACATTTTGATACTGAAACTAAATATGGGAATTGCAGGTATAACGCTTTCAACTTCTTTTGTAACTTTATTCAACGCAACTTGTCCGGGACTCCCTACCCACCAGAAACTCAAACTC
>JAKSUP010000190.1 GCA_024408905.1 bacterium | reverse complement strand
TTCTTTAATCATTTCTCTAACCTTCGTTTTTATTAATAACAATATAATAATACCAAAATTTAAACTTTTTGTATAGTGAGTTTTAGTAAATTTTTATTGTGATTTTAAATAACTCTCAATAGTTTTTATCAACGTACCTCTGCTTGAAACAGGATCAGTAATCCGATAAAAACTGTTCATAAAGTCATTAATTTTTTTAAGAGCGTTTATGTAACAATTGTCACCAAAGTTAGTATCTTTTATATTTAATTCTGTTCCGACAATAAATGAATTGTTACTCTGAGGAGATTTCTCACTAAGTTTTAGTGATTGATTTTTTCCCCAAAAATCTTCTGTTACAAATTTTGATAAAGTAAATACTCTGTTGTCACTTGTCTGTGCCATAACTTTCAAGTGTTCTCTAAATCTGATTAATTCAGAATTATTCGCATATTCAATGGTCTTATCAAGTAACTTATTTTTTACAAAAACTCCGTTAAATGAGATATTTGATCTATTATCTATGGGTTGTATTCTTAGCATACAAAGCTTCCCTCCCTTTTGTTATTATACATAAAAATAATTTTGAATAATAGTTTTGCTATTTTTTGCTATTTAATTTATAATACCTGTGGAGATAGGTGTATGTTTGATTATGTAAAAGGTTTTTTATCGGATAAACGGAGAACTTCGAAAGGAGATTTCTTGACAATAGAGGTTCAAGGTGTCGGTTATCTTTTTGAAACGACCGAACGTGACTTTATTCTTTATGAAGCAAACGAAAAGGATATTAGAAAATTTTATTTATCTTTGATTCATAGAGAAGATATTATGTCATTATATGGTTTTTCAAATAAAGAAACCAGAGATATTTTTCAAATATTGCTATCCGTATCAGGTGTTGGCGCCAAAATGGGTATTGCTTTGCTCAATGAATTTGACGTCTGTGACTTGATTTCGTTTGTGATCGACGGAAACTTTAAAGAATTAACAAGGGCAAAAGGGGTAGGGCCAAAATTGGCTCAAAAAATTATACTTGAGTTAAAGGATAAATTAATAAAGACAGACTTGCCTAAGATTTCATCTTCAACACTACCGTCAAATCAGGCTATTAGTGATGCACAGTCAATAATGTCATCATTGGGTTATGAAGATAAGGAAATTGAAAGCGCCTTATCAAAAATAGTTTCAACATTAGAAGATGATTCAAATCCGGAGGAGATTTTAAGAAAAGCTTTAACATGTTTATCAATGTAAATTATTGTAAAATTAATAGCAATTTTTATTTTTATGTTCCTTATTATATTCAAAGCAGGTTCATAATATGAATATAAATATCCCAAAAATCAACAGTATTTTCCCTAACTATCAGCCAAATTATTCGGCCGGACGTGTTAATTTTAAATCAAATGACAGCCTTAAAGCTGATACTTTTGAGATGTCTGTAGGCTATGTAAATGATATACACGGTCAGACAAACAATATGATAAGAATTTTATCAGGAATCAAGGGCGATTTAAGACTTTCAGCCGGAGATAACGATATAGGAAATGAGAGTAATGCCCCTACTCATAAAGCAACTGCTCAATTTTTAAAGTTAGCTGATATTAAAGCTTCTGCTTTGGGTAATCACGAATTTGACACGTCACAAGCTGATTTGGCAAATACAATCAGAAACTTAAAAACTCAGATATTATCTGTTAATTTCCATAAAGAAAAAGACTGGGAAACTAAAGAGGACAATTTACCTGAATATAACAGGACAGATATAGAAAAGAGCTTGGCAAAATCAACAATTGTCGAAGTAAATGGTGAAAAAATCGGTTTGATTGGCGCTTCACCTATTGATATGTTCTCAAGAACAAACCCAATATATCATACGGATTGTTACTTAGATGATTTAGATAAAACAATAAATGAAGTTCAAGAGGAAGTAAATAAATTGGAAAAACAAGGCGTTAATAAGATATTCTTATTATCTCACCTTGGTCAAAATCCTGACAAAAAAATTGCGCAAGAAACAAATGGTATTGATGTAATTATAGGTGGGCATACCCATGAACTTGTAAAAGGTATAAAAGAAGGTGAAAATCTTTTCTATTCAACTTCAGGCGAGCCGGTTGTTATGACAGAAGCCGGAAAGGACGGAGCTTATTTTGGTCTTTTAAACCTTACATTTGATAAAAATGGAGTATTAACAAAAGCTCAAAATAATGTTGCTGAAACCAGATTATTTTATAAAAATATGGTAAATCAGTATATTTTTGATGAATTTATGGGAAAAGCAGAGGAAATAGGGATTGTAAAACAAGCACCACCTCCTTCTACATCGTTGATTGAAGAAAATCCACATGCTAATTTTATGTGTGATGCAATGAAAGCATATACCAATTCGGAGATTGCTATATGGAATAATGGTGGAATTCGTAATTTCTTCCATGAAGGAACTGTTGATTCCCGTGATATAAAAGATATCGCACCATTTGCCGATAAAATCTGTGTAGCTATGATTTCAGAAAAAGATATTGTAGATGATTTTAAAGATTGTATAAAAACAACCTATGAAAGTAACGGTTATAAACCTGGTTTAATGGCTGTGTCTGGATTAAATTATACAGTAAATGAAACAACACATGAACTTGTAGAAATGAATTTTATTGATAGAGATGGCAATGAAATCAATATAGATATTAATAATCCGAGAGAAGACAAATTTTACAGACTTGTTACTGATGAATATATGATGGTTGCAGGTGCTGATTATAAGAAATTAACTGACTATGAAAATTGTTTGGAAATTTATCCTTATGATAAGGATGTTATGACTTGTCAGTATATAAAAGAATTGAATAAGCCTATCGTTATTAATCAAACAGGAAGAATTAAATATATTAAATAACTTCTTTGATAGCTTTGTGTAAATATTTGGGTAAATCAGATGCTAAAACGGAGTATTCTGTTAATTCTTTTGATGCGATTTCGCCACTTTTGGCATGTAAATAGACCCCAAGCTTTGCAGCTTCAAACAATGACATTTTTTGTGCCAAAAGTCCTGTAATAATTCCGGCTAACACATCACCTGAGCCGGCTTTGGCCAGAGCAGAATTCCCACAATTATTTATATGTATATCAAGGTTTTTATCGCAAATAACTGTTCGATGTGTTTTTAAAACAGTTACACAATTGTATTTTTTAGTTAATTCTTTTGCGTATGTTTTAGTATCGTTTAAAATATCTGCAACGGTTGTTCCTTCTTTTAATAATCTTGATGCTTCCAACGGATGAGGTGTTATTATCGTATTTTGAGGCAATAACGTATTCGTTTTGGATAAAATATTTAAGCCGTCAGCATCAATAACAACAGGAGTGGTTTCTTTTTGTAACTTTGATAGAACTGTTTTAAAAAGCCCTATTGATGATGAATTTACTCCGAGTCCACAACCTATTAAAATTGCGTTATAATTATTAAGTTTTGTTAAACAGTCGTTTCTTTCCATGTACACAGCTTCAGGCAGTAATGACGATACAGAAGATATTACATCTTTCGTAGAAGCTAATGCAGAATATCCTGCTCCGACTTTTAGTGAACTCACCGTAGAAAGGTAGGCTGCTCCAATATAATTTTTTGAACCACAAATATTCAGAACTTTCCCAAAAGTTCCTTTGTTAGAGTCCTGTTCTCTTGTTGGCA
>JAKSUP010000019.1 GCA_024408905.1 bacterium | reverse complement strand
TGTTATGAACATTAATCCTATTAACCGTAATAAAAATATTGTTATGAAACAGCAAAATAAAACTGTTTTACCATCCGATGATAATAAAAATAACGATAATATAATGAAGGAGCTTGATAAAATGAGCATTATTAACAGTGTAAACATTGAAAAAAAAGATTACAAACTTAATCTTTCAAAAGAAGAACTTGAAAAAAGAACACATAAAGACTATTTGACTACAAAAAAAATGCTTGCAGTTGATGCTCCTGAGTATTTGGAACTCGCAGATGGTGATAAAGAAGCTCTTAAACATCTTGTAAAAGCAGCAGTAGTTTTAGATAAAGTAAATATGGTGCTTGATAACCCAAACAATTTGCCGTTCAAAGAATATTTAGAACGAGAAATTTCTAAAGGAAATGAAGAAGCTAAACTTACTAAAATTTTATTTGATGCACAAAAAGGTGTTTGCGCACTTGATAGAGAATCTCACATGATAGAGCTTGCCAAAGGGGTAAAAATGAGGGCAGGTAAAGGTGTTTACCCACAAGACCTTGAAAAAGAGGAATTCCATAATATTCTTATAAAAATGTTGAAAGAAGGTAAAACAGAAGAAGTTAAAAAGATTTTAAATCAGCGTTCCGTTGTTGAAAGAAAAGGGGATGAACTCGTTGCAACTGATTATGTAGATTATTTCAAAGAAGATTTTGAATATATGGCACAAGAACTTGAAAAAGCAGCAGAAACCTCTACAAACGCTGATTTTAACGAGTTTTTAAAATTACAGGCAAAAGCATTAAGAACGGCAGACCCTATGTTAGACGGTTATGCCGATAAAAAATGGGCAACACTTCAAGACACACCTTTAGAATTTACAATTACAAGAGAAAATTATTCAGATGAATTAACTGAAACAGTTGTGGAAAATCCTGAATTAAAAGCTCTTTTAGATAAAAATAATATTACTCCTGTTGCAAAAGATTTTCTTGGCGGCAGAGTCGGAATTATCAATAAAAAAGGAACTGATGCAATATTAAATGTTAAGAAGTATTTACCCCTAATGGCACAAAATATGCCATATGCTGATAAATACGTACAGAACATTTCTCCTGATAAAGAATCAAAACAAACAATGGTTGACACAGATTTGGTTGCCGTAACGGGTGACGTTGGAGAATTTAGAGCCGGAATAACATTGGCAGAAAATTTACCTAATGATGACAAAGTTTCTGTAAGCCTTCTTGATGGTGGCAGAAGAAATGTTTATCACAGACAAATTCGCCTTATTACGTCAGATGATGCCAGAGAGAAAATGCAAAAAAGATTGAATGCTATTTTAAATCCTGAATTGCATAAATATTACAATGACGAAGCTGACCATTGGTTTACTGTTGGTCACGAAAACGGACACTCACTCGGGCCAAAATCAGGTACGGAAGGGTTAGGAAAATATAAATCTATTATTGAAGAAAATAAAGCTGATATGATTTCTTTAGCTATGTTAGATGTCCTAACAGAAGCCGGCATGTACACACCTGAACAAAGAAATCAGATTATCGTAACTTATGCAACAGATAATATGATGATGTCTAAACCTACAATGAGCCAAGCTCACAGAGTTCGCGCAGTTATGCAAAACTATTTCTTTATAAAAGAAGGTGCTATAACAATATCTCCTGAAGGTAAACTGGATATTAATATCGAAAAAATGGTTCCGACAGCTCAAAAAATGCTTAAAGAAATTATTGAAGTACAGATGTCAGGAGATTTTGCAAGAGGCGAAAAATATGTAAATGACTATTTTGTATGGACTCCTGAAATGCAAACAATGGCTGATGAAATCAAAAAAGTTTCTAAAACCTTGAACGGAAAAGTAGAATCACCTTTGGCAGATAAATTGTTAGAAGATTAATGGTTTTAATCAAGCATGCTAAAACTTTTATACAAAATACTTTGGAATTGGTTTGGTAATTTAAATAATAAAGAAAATTTATCAAATTTTATCCTTAATAAATTTCCTGCAAAAATATCTTTTTTAAATGAGCATTGATCTTTAGGAATTTTAATGCTAAACATTTCACCATATGACATTTTGATTGTTAATGTTATATATTTTGAAAAAACTTTACAGGCAAATTTTTCAGAAAAAAGGAAGCTTGAAAAATACCCACGGGATGATGGCAGCCAATTTAAATTTAATAAATCCATACAAAATTCTTCTATCAAATTCTCTGATTGAAGGTTTTTATCATATATATCTAATTCAATATCATTTGATTTAAAATAATTGTACAAATTAATTTCATAAATTATTTGTATACTCATAAAAAGTATAAATATTGCAATAAACAATAGAATTATAATCATTATAATTGTATTATAGCATATATTACTGGTTTATGTAGCTACTCAGTAGAATTAATCTTTACACATCACTATCTCCCCTTGGGGAGATGTCACAGAGTGACAGAGGGGGTAAAAACATCTGCTTTCCTGCCTTTCATCATACCATCTCCTGTCAGCAAGCTGACATCCTCTCCGTAGGAGAGGTAGAAACTTACCTCGTACCACTACTGCTTTTTATTAAATTAATTCTGCAGAGTAGTTACTGGTTTATAGTTTATCAGCTAAATATAACTTGACTAATGCAATCAAAAAATCATACAATTTTATTAATGTCAGAACAAAAGTACATAGCATTAGTAGATTGTGATAGTTTTTTCGTGTCTTGCGAAAGAAAACTTAATCCTGAACTGGAAGGGAAAGCTGTTTCTGTTGTTTCAGGTGATAGAGGGTGCGTAATTTCTCGTTCCCGTGAAGCTAAAGAAATGGGAGTCCCGATGGGGCAGCCACTTTTTATGGCACGCGAGCAATTCCCGAAATGTATTTATATAAATGCAAATCATTATAATTATGCGACTATTTCGCAGGAAGTTATGTCTGTTTTAAAAGAACTTAGTCCTTGTGTTGAAGTGTATTCTATTGATGAAGCGTTTGTTGACCTTACAGGACTTTCAAAACTCTATAAAAAGAATTATTATGACCTTGCAAAATATATACGAGAACTGATTTTAGAAAAGGCTGGAATTCCTGTATCAATCGGAGTCAGCAGAACAAAATCTTTGGCAAAACTTGCCTCTGACAAAGCTAAAAATTATCCTGACCATATTTGTATAGCAGGGAAACAAGGAATAACAAGGCTTTTAAAAACAACAGAGATAGATGAAATTTGGGGAATAGGAAGAAGGCTTGCACCAAAACTTCGAGGACACGGGATTTATACAGCCTATGATTATGTGCAGAAAAACGATATTTGGCTAAAAAGCAGGTTTGGGAAAAACGGTTTGGAAGTTAAATATGAACTCTTGGGAAATTTGATTAATAAAGTTTCTACGGAAATCTCACTTCCAAAATCAATAAGCGACACGAAATCCTTCCCAGAATTTACGTCAGATTTAACCTACTTGAAAAACGAACTTATGACACATATTCACGCTGCTTGCAGAAAATTAAGAAAAGCAGATTGCAAATGTGCAACAATCGGAGTAATTCTTAAAACCAAAGATTTTCAAACGCTTTTTTCAAAAGTTGATTTAAAACTTTCAACCAATTTTGAATTTGAAATCTCTGAAGCCGCATTTCCGGAACTTGAAAAAATGTATAACCCGAAAATTCTATATAGAAGTGTCGGAATATTGCTTGATAACTTCAATCCTTGCTCAAATGAACAGTTAGAGCTTTTTGTTCCTGATAACGAAAGACGAGAGAAAAATGAAAATTTGGGGAAAAGTTTAGACAAATTAGAGGCAAAATTCGGACGTAATATTGTTAAAACAGGCTTTACTCATAAAGAAATCCCTTACAAGCAAGATTTTTTGACCAAAGGGGGGTAAATGAGTGAGGGTAAATGAGTGAGGGTAAATGAGTAGAGGGTAAATGAGTAGAGGGTGAGGCAGTAAGACACTATGGCACTAAGAAATAAATTGTTGATTTGGCAAGAATGTGTCGTTAACAAAAGTCCGATTTTTTGAAATCCTTACAGGGCTTTTATTGAAATTATTTTCTATAACCCGTTTTTTTGGTATATAAATGTAATTTTTTATTACAGAATTTCCCTTTTGCATAAAAATATATTAAAATAGTTTTATAGGGAATGTTTTGCCCTTATAGACAGGGCAATAGTATAGAAAAGATTTGGATTAAGATTTATATGAGAAGACGAACAAAATACGACTTATACATTGTAATAGGTTTAGCAGTAGTTACTTTAGGCTATTTCCTTTATACAAACATATCTGCATCAGATAAAGGCATACAAACATATTCAGATGCACTTAAACCATATAAAGATGGTCAATATGAAATAGCGTATAAAAAATTTGGCAAAGTTCCATCTGCTTCACCATTAAAAGAACCAGCTTTATTCAGGCAAGCAAGGTGTGCAACGAATATGGATAAAAAAGACCTTGCTATAAAAAAATACAACAAAATTATACATTCAGGTTCAAAATCAAGTATTGTTCCAATCAGCGAATACAATATGGCAACTTTAATGTTTGAGCAAAAAGATTCAAGGGCGCAAAAGCATTTTAAAAAAATAATCAAAAAACACCCGACAAGCGATTATGCAATCGCTTCAGAATACTACCTCGGATTAATTGAAACCGAAAAAACACCAAAAACTGAAAGAGGAAAGAAAAAAACTAATGAAAATGCCTTAAATTATTTTAAGACATACATAGAAAAATCCCCTGACGGCAGATTTGCAGTTAATTCTGCCGAAGAAATCATTAAATTAAATTTACCTCTAAAAAATTATGAAAATTTATTAATTGCTAAAGCATACTATTCAAGTGGTGATTATGAAAAGTCAAAAACATACTTGAATAAGACAACACTTTCCGATAGTTGGGCAGATTTCGCAAAAACAGAATATAAACTCAAAAATACCGATAAGGTAAAATATTATACGGAATATGGTCTAAAAGACCACGCATATAGTGTTACACAAGAGGATGCGTATGAAGTAATTGATAATTATATAAAACTGTTTACTTCAAGAAAAGACGGTATAAATGCACTTGTTGCAAAAAATTATACTTCAACAGGTGCAGACTATATAACCTATTTGAATTGCAGCGAAGTTCAACAAGGTGCTGCTAAAGAAGCTTGTTTTAAAGGTTTATATGAAAAATATACCAGTGGGCAATTCGCTGCAGATGCTTTGTATAATCTTTTTATAACAAAATATTTGCAAAAAAGATATCTGGATGCACAGAGACTTGGATATTTGCACATCAGAAAGTTCCCTGATACAAAATCAAGTCCTGCCGTAATGTATTTTATGGGAAAAATATCATACAAACTTAAGCATTATGAAAATGCTAATAGTTATTATAAACAAGTTGTACAAAAATATCCTGATTCATATTACGCATACAGAGCAAATTGCAATCTATACAAAGATGACGGTGCTTTTCCATTCTTAAATATGACTCCAAAACTTGTCGTATTTCCTTACAAAAAATCAATGGAAAATAACCTTGTAATAAGACTTGCACTTTTAAAAGATTACGACTTAGTTGATGAATTGTGTAAAAAAGATAAATTTATCCAAAGCTGGATTGCATACGAAAAAGGAAATTATACAATTTCTGCACTTCTGGCAAGAAATGCAATGGAAGATATGACAATTAAACCACCATTTTCAGATTTAAGGTGGAGATTAATTTATCCTTTACACTACTTTAACTATGTAGAAAAACATAAAGGAAACAACAACCCTATAATACTCCAATCAATTATAAAAGAAGAAAGCCACTTTAATCCATACGTTGGAAGTGGAGCCGGAGCAAAAGGTTTAATGCAACTAATGCCTGCAACATATAATGAAATCGTTGCAAACAGAGGTTTGAAAAATGATATTTTCTTCCCTGAAGGGAATATTGAAGCCGGAAGCATTTATTATCAAAACTTGAAAAAAGTTTTGGGAAACAAGGATTTATATGCAATAGCTGCATACAATGGCGGCATTGGCTCTGTTACAAGTTGGTTTTCAAAAATTACGTATAACGATACCGACGAATTTGTTGAACAAATCCCATATCTTGAAACAAAAAATTATGTAAAAAAAGTTCTGCGTACTTATTGGGTTTATGGTAATATTTATTAATAGGTTAAAATATATGAACAAAGGATTATTTATAACATTTGAAGGAGCAGACGGTTGCGGAAAAACTACACAACTCAAGCTTATTGATGAATATTTAAGAGGCAAAGGATATAAAACGCTTATTACACGCGAACCCGGCGCTAAAGGTTTAGGTGAAAAAATAAGAGAAATCTTGCTAAACTATGACGGTGACGTTTCTCCAAGATGTGAATCGTTTTTATTTTTAGCAGATAGAGCGCAAAACATTGATTGCATTATTAAACCGGCCATAGAAGAAGGTGTTATTGTACTTTGCGACAGACATACAGATTCTTCTGTTGCATATCAAGGATATGGTAGAGGACTTGATATTGAAAGAATAAATTTCTTAAATAATTTGGCAACTGACGGTATGAAACCTGATTTAACGCTTGTTTTTGATGTTGATATTGAAACATCCGAAAAAAGAGTCGGTTCAAAAAAGGATCGTATGGAAAAAGCCGGTAGAGAATTTTTTGAACGAGTAAGACAAGGTTATCTTGAAATTGCTAAAAAAGAACCTGAAAGAATTAAAGTGGTTGATTCTACTAAATCAATAGATGAGATACATCAAGAAGTTATTAAATTAATTCAAAATAAATTTAATGTAACAAACATTTAACATTAACTCTGTATTTGTCAATTTTAGCAAATAAATTTTTTCAAGTATATTATGAGATATTTGGAGTATATTTTATGTTAAAGATTGCAAGTGAAATTGTATCTAAAGTTGCTAAATCAAAATATATTGCACCAAAGATTATGGTAAAAGATGCAGAATTATTTGGCAAAAAAATGAGTAATCTTGTAACTGATTCCATTAGTTTTAAACGAACTCCTCTTGCTGAATTTGAAAATTATATGCAAGGTGTTGCAAAAGAAGGAAATAATTATAAACCGGTTTTAGATAATTTAGAATCTCCCTTTGTCCGATATTATAACTATATACAAGAAGTAAATTTATCGAACGAATCAATAAAACCAATTACAAAAGGTTGTGGTGGTTTAATGTTTACAATAAAGAAACCAACGCCACACGAAATCACATTTAATGATTTTAGAAATTATTTATATAAAAATGCAGATTTTTTAAACATATCAAAAGATGAATATTTTGAGATAATTAATGAAACAGCAAAGAAAGTAAAAGAAAATGTTTTACAAAATCCAAACGGTTTGAGAAAAGAATTTGTCGATAATGCAGATAGAATTCAGAAGTGGGCTGAAATATTCAGTTTGCAAAGCTATGATAAAGTCGCTCATAAAGATATTTTCCACAAGTTTTATGACAAAGAAATATACGATAATGCAGTTAGAGAATATACCGAATTTGTTGAACAAATAACAGGGAAAAAAGTTTTAATCGGTTGTAAAAGCAGAATGAATTTTCCGATATCCGCTTTGGGACTATTAAACGACCCTAAAGCATACAAAGATGTTGATTACATTTTATTAGGTCATGGTAAAAATTCATCTTTAATAACTGATATAAACAATCCTTTGACTTGGAGATTTTCTGATAATGACAAAAGTATTTGGGAATTTATTGAAGCCAAAGTCCCAAAAGGTAAAAAAGTTTTGGTATTTTGTTGTGAAACTGACGGTTTAGCAAAAGCCGGAAAAACAAGAGAAGAAATGGTAGATTTAGCCGGAAAAAGAATGTTTGGAATAGGCGATAGTGTGTCTGGAGCTTTTTATAGGTCTAATCCGGCTAAAATATGTGAAAGTGGTATTCGCCACATAAAAGGACATTGTTATACAAAACCTTCTCCGGTAACAGAAATTGGCAATGCAGCAGGAAATGATGCATTTAGATTACATCCGGTAAGTAATTCTGAAACTATATATTATGATTTGGATTATTCAAAATTCAAAGTTTGAATTTGATATATTATTAATATATTTTCCAATTATCTTGAACAAAATTATATAATTTGGTATAATAAATTTTGTACAAATTATTGTATTTATCTTAAAAATAGAATACAAGCAAAAGATTTTAACAAGCATTTCAACTTTCAATAAGAAAGGAGGTCATAAATGTTAGTTGAAATCAACGAAAAAGAACTATTACTAATATTAATAATAGTTCTTTACGCCAAAACCATATTTTAATATGGGCAGGCAACGGGTGTTCACGTCACCCTTGCTTGTATTCTCATTTTAAATCATGTTTCGTTTTTTTTCAACTGATTAAACTTTTTTTGTAACAAAATGTATTTTAGAATTTTCTTTTATGTATAATAGAAAATGGAGTAATTTTAAATGCTTATAGATGATTTAAAAGAACGAATATATAAAAACAAGGAGTGTCTTTGACCTTCCAAAATTAGAAAATGAGTTGGCAGAATTGGAAAAGAAACTCCAATCTCCCGAAGTTTGGTCAAATCAAAATTTAGCCTCCGAACTCGGTCAAAAATCACGTGAAATTAAAGAAACTTTAGAAAAGGTATCCTCTTGGGACAGTATTATAGAAGATGCTCAAACTGCCTTAGAAATTGGTGATACTGATTTGATAACAGAGAGTGAAAATGCTCTTCTGGATTTAGAAAAACAACTTGATAAATTTGATATCCAAAAAATGCTGTCGGGTGAATATGATGATGCAGACGCATTTTTGACAATTAACGCCGGTGCCGGCGGCACAGACGCTCAAGATTGGGCAAGTATGCTTCTTCGTATGTATATCCGTTGGGCAGAATCAAGAGGTTGGAAAACTGAACTCGTTGATAAGTCAGACGGGGAAGAAGCAGGAATAAAATCTGCTACAATAAAGATTACAGGACGATTTGCTTATGGTTATGCAAAAGCTGAAAAAGGTGTGCATAGGCTTGTCAGAATTTCTCCATTTAATGCTAACGGAAAAAGACAAACAAGTTTTGCCTCTTGCGAGGTTTCACCAATCATCGCAGATTATGAAAAAACAATTATTATTCCACCGGAAGACATTGAAGTTGATACAATGCGTTCAGGTGGCGCAGGGGGACAAAACGTAAATAAAGTCGAAACGGCAGTAAGAATTGTACACAAACCAACAGGTATTGTAATCAAATGCCAGCAAGAGCGTTCACAATTACAAAACAAAGAAAATGCTATGCAAATGCTTGCTTCAAAGCTTTTGGAATTAAGACAACAAGAACACGAAAAGAAACTTGCAGAACTCAAAGGCGAAGCTTTTGATATAAATTTTGGCTCACAAATTCGCTCCTACGTTTTCCACCCTTATAAAATGGTTAAAGACCACCGTACAGGATTTGAAATCGGAAATGTTGATTCTGTAATGGACGGAAACTTAGATGGTTTTATTGAATCCTACTTAAAGTCTTAATTTACCCCTTGCAAGCAGGGTCATCTCTGTCGGTAAATCCGTCATAATTATTATCCAAACCATCATTACATGAACCGATTGAGTCATTACCTTCGGCTCTGGCGTTATATTTTAGCCATTTATTATCGATTTTATTCCATTGATAATCAAAGAATTGTTTTAGATATTTCGCAACCTCAGGATTTTCAATAACAAGCATATTTTCATCATTTCTGTTTTCGCCACTGTTTGAAAAATTCATTGAACCTATTACAACATATCTATCGTCAATAATCATGGTTTTGGCGTGCATTTTTCCTGCATAATTTTCTGTTTTGACTAAAATTCCGTTTTGTCTTAACTCTTTGTGCTTTGTGTGACGCATAGAAGCATTAAGTGCATCCATAATTATTTTAATATCTACGTTTCTATTTTTCGCCTGTATTAAAGAATTAGTAACTCGTTTTTCTGTTAAAACAAATGTCGGAATATAGATATAGTTTTTTGCATTATCAATCAAAGGTAAAATTGCATTTTGTATTCCCTTATCTTGAGGAGAGAAATAAACCTTGATTTTATCAGAAATATTGTTGTCTATAGTTTTTGCTTTTTCATTATGATATTTACCGTTATACATTTGCTCAAATTCTTGTTTGTAAATTTGTGCAGCTTTTGGAGAATTTAAAGAGACCATAATATTAGTATTAAACCCTGACATATCTGTATGAGAAAGGTTGGTAGAACCTGTTATAACAATTTTGTTATCAAAAATATAAAACTTGTTATGCATTATATTATTTGCTTCCAAAGAAGTTTTGTCATTAGAATTATTCAAAATCAATCCTTTTAAAACCGGCGTATCATCATAAATATTTCCACCTTTTGCATCACTATCATAAACAAGCCTGATTTTTACTCCTCGCTTGATTGCAGAAGATATTGCGTTTTCTATTTTAGAAACTCTGGAATAACCGTAAACTGCCATATCAATAGTTTGAGAAGAATTATTAATATTATTTAAAATCTCTCTACACATAGAGGTTTCACAATTTCTATCTGGTTTAATTTTTGTCGTTTCATCAGATACAAAAACCTTCATTTCACCACTTTTAAATTCAAAAGGTGGTGGTGGAATAATTTGATTTTGTTCAAAAGAGTATAATTTTTCAGTTTTACCTTTTGGAATATAATTTTTTCTAAGTACTAAAAAATTTTTTAAATTTTTTGTTTCAATATCCCCAACATTATAGACTTTTTCCGTATCGGTATCTAAAACAACATATTTACCCATTCTTATACTATTAAGTCTTTTTTCTATATGTTTTCTTGAATACTTTTTTGTACTTTTAATTTAATATCCCTAAAACAAAAATTTCGTTTTATAACTAATTCTATTGTAAATAATATCATTTTCTGTTCTTGAAACTTTTCTGTTTAAAATCAAATTTTCTGCCCAATATGTTCCTAAGTTTCCTAAAACAAAAGCCTCATCTTCGCTTATTCCAAGCTCTCTTGCCATATTTTTATTATTAACCGAATAAACAGAATCTAAACAATTAAAATCCTTTAATATAACGGATTTTCCATCAATGATAAATTCTGTCGGCGATAATACATTTTCAACTTTATATAGTTTATCATTTGGAATAAAAAAGAATATACAAATAAAAAACAATAAGATGATTATTGATACATAACTAAGTTTCTTTTTTAACATAATTTGTAATTAAATACCCTAAACCCTCAATTTTATCCTTTAACTTTTGGTTTTTTGCTAAAATAAATTCTCCAAAACAACCATCTACCTGACCTTCTTCATATCTTTTTGGATGTATTACGACTTCAACAACAGTCTGTTTTGCTTTTATATCTTTCAAACCGTAATGAACAGCTAAAGAATCCATCATTGCGTTGTATGAAACACCTATTAAATAGTTATTTGTTCTCAATTTATTTATACGAAGCGAAACTTCATTTATAACATTAATTATATTCAAAAATTTATGAATAAAAAAGTTAACCAAATATCTCAACGTCAAATGACGCATTGCATCAGGAACAAAATAAGGTTTTTCATGATGAGTTATAACATAACGAATATTATATTCTTTGGCCAAACGACATACCATTTTGAATATTTTTGGGATTGCATGAATATACTCTTGCGAATCTATATGAGAAACCGGAGTTTTGGACATTGTTTTTTCAATTTGATTTCTGAATTCTCGCTCTATTTCTTGCATAAATTCTTCATTTTTAGGAAGATATGTTTTTAATAAAATCATTAAAAATGAGTTATTAAACTTTTTATTTTCATCAGTCAAAGTCTTTAAATCGCTGCAAAGAGATTTGCCCTTTGTGATATTTAAATGTATACCAACACCAATTTCAGGGCAATTTGGAATGATATCGTTTACAGCTTCATCAAATGCATCACCGTTTGGGGTAATACTAACGCTTTTCAAAAGACCATATTTGTAACATTCCAGAACAGCTCTGTTTATATCTTTGGATTCACCAAAACCATCAGCATTTAAGATAAACTTTTTCAATACACAGCTTTCTCTGTTAGTTTCTACTCCAATTATAATATATTTTCGAAGAAATTCAATCTACCCGAAATAATTAATTTTTAACAATTGTAACAAATATCACGCTAACATGGCAATTTTTTCACGGCAATTGTTTTTATATATATAGAAAAAGTGGATCTTAGGAGCAAGAATTATGGCTGTCGGAGCTAGAGATTACATAGACCAATTATTAGTTAAAAAATATGCGAACGAAAAAGTTGATAACCATGAAGCGGTGACTTCAATGGTTGATGCCAACAAAATGCTTGAAGCTATGAATGATGTAGCTGCCATACAAAGAAACATGTTTGCTTTATCTCAAAAACTTTGCAGTACTTGTT
>JAKSUP010000189.1 GCA_024408905.1 bacterium | reverse complement strand
AGGAACCGTGCTTATAGCCGACAGTAAAAACAAAACAATTCGAGATGCCGAAAGAAGAAATATCTATACAAACAATGCTTATGTAAAATTACTGGAAAAAGAAAAGGAGCGAAGAACAAAATTCAATCCTGAAAATAAAAGATTTTTTGAAGAAAACAATAACAAAAAATCTTGTGCCTGAGATAGTTTAGTGGCATAATACTGTTATGGAAATATTTAGAAACTTTATTTATTTTATTCTGTCTGTTCAAGAAAAATTTCTTGCAAAAAAGCTTGAAAAAACCATCGGAATAAAAAATAAACAGAAACATAAGAAAATATACTCACAAGGTTGTTTCGTAAAGCTCGAGTCTATCGCAGAATCCGAAAGAATAAAAATGGAGGAAGAACTTGAATTAATTTTAAAATCTTCCGATTATAATCCAAATAATGTTTTAAAATACGTAGAAACTCATAATACATCCGTTTACTACATTTCAAGCAAATATTTGTTGAATAAACTCGGAGAAGACGATGGATTTATTTACCCACAAACCGGCATAAAAGCATTATTACTATCTGTTTTAATAAAAAAAGCACCGGCATTAAAATTGCCTGAAATGTTTGTTTTATTAAAAGATAAACAAATAAATAATTATAATTTTATTTATCATTTTTATAACTGGTATGCGTATGAACATGGGATTTTTGGAATTGATAATGAAGCACAAAAGTTATTAAAGACTTTTTTGGAAACAGATGCTGATGTAGAAAAATTACAACTTTCGGAAATATACAAGCTGCAAAATGCTATAACACAAGACAAGGCAGCCATTGAGTTTGTAATAAAATTGTGCAAAAAATACGATGCCTCGCAAAAAGCACTTGATAAAATTAAAGATGGTGGAGCAAATATATAGTTATTGGTTTAGATACTGTGATACCCATTTTGCAATGGTTTGCCTGGTACCTTCATCTTCTCTCACCATAACCATGCCTGACAGTTTAGTATCAATGTATAATTCTTGATACTCATTTTGTGCAAATTTCATAATATATTTGGAATCGTTTTTAGACGCATAATTATTTTCACTAATAATCGCCAGGAAATCCACTCCATCCAATTGAGCAACACTAACCGGAATGTATAAGCTCTTTGTTTTTACCATAGGAGAAAGCATTACAATAGTTTTCGGCTTGCTCGTGAATTTATCTGCAGCTAAAACTCCTGTGCTTGCACCGATATCACATCCAACAATTGCCCATCTTGCAAAAAATTCCTTCTTTGGATGGTCTTCTTTGATTTTATTGAAAACAGCTAAAACATCATCAGGATATTTAGCATAAGCTTTAAGTGTCAAATTTTTCCAAGAAGTTTTTGTTAATTTTGAATTGTAGACACTCTTGCCATGACCACGTAAATCTATTGTTAATACTGCATAACCGTTTTTCTTTAATTCTTCAGGCAACTGTCCCCACCATTGTGAATGGTATCCTAGCGAATGCAACAAAACAACGGTTTGATATTCTCTTATCCCTTTTGTTTTCGGGTATTCTAATGTCGCAACCATATTGAAACCATCCGGTGATACTGCTTTAATTTCTTCTTGCGTATATTTTGTTTCAGCAAACACAGATGTATTTATTAAAAATAAAAATAATGTTAGAATATAAACAAATCTTTTCATAATAGATTCATTATAGCACATTTTATTTTTTGTTACAATTCGTTACAAAAAAGGCAATTATTTAAAGTTTAAATACTTTATATATATAATAACACCAATAAGGAGAGACTATGTCATTAGTAATAGATGCAAATATGAAGCTTCTATGCGACAGAATGCATATAACCTCTAGTCGAATGATTAGAGATTATGGTCTTTCTACTGTTGATGAAGTAATTGAAGAAGAGGCAAAAAAAGGAAATTCTCATGCTGTAAGCTACGCACGTGAATACTACCACTCTCCGGAAAAATTAATTAGGATTTTTGAACTTACAAATCCTGAAAACAAATATAAAATCATATACCACATGGATGATCACACAAAAGCAAAAGTATTACCACTACTTAAGCCGGAAGACCTTGTAATGGGACTCTATTTCTTCAAACAAGAGCGTTTATTACAATTTATGATGAATGTTGATATTGAAGAATTAGTTAATGTGATTAAAGCTAAATTTCCTTTGGAACAACTTGTTCAAATGTTCACAGAGGCTGATTTGGCATACTTCTTTATGCAAGATCAACTCGATAGAAATGTTGTAATGGAACAATTAAAATCATTACCACAAGATGTTTTACAGCAATTCGTCGAGGGAGTAACAGGACAACCTTATAAAGATGCTGATGTTCAAGGATTGTTCAGTTCTATGGAACAACTTCCTGATGACAAATTCCATAAATTTATGGCAGCAATTGATCCGGAAGTACAACGACAATTAGTTTTTCAAATGACACAAGAAAACAATGATTACTTAACATTATTCCCTAACATTACATACGTAAATATGTTGGAGCAATTGCCAAAACAAGATATGGTCGCTCCAATGGTTATGTTAAACCAAGAAACTTTAATAAACATGATTTCAGAACTACCTGAAAACCTTATTGCAATTGTTGCATCGCAAGTTGATACGCATGAATTTGCAAAATTACTTCAACACGGCAACATGAGATGGATTGAAGATGCTATGATGATTTAATTTACTTAAATACGTAACGCACGTAGTAATTTTCATCATTTTTCAACTTATTTTTTAAATCTTCAAAACCATCCAATTTAACAACGATTTGGGCAGCTTTTTCACGAATTGTATATTCTCTAACTTCAGATGCTCGAAGCAAAATTAAAGACAAAATGTTTTTATCCACATCTTCTGCATATATTTTTAATGCTTCTAAACACCAATATAATTTGAATAATATTTTATTTATGGTGTATTTTTTATCTCGAAAAATTATTTTATCTAAGTCAATATATGCCTCTTTGATAAACGTAAGAATGTTTTTAATATACAAATTGTCAAAGACTTGGTTTCCTTTAATTATAGACATTGAATCTACAACTAATCTGCATACGTTTGCATTTATATCAATTGTTGCATTAGCTAAAATAGTTGCTAAAGGTTCTACATTTTTTTTAAAAAACAATTCTCTGAATTGATTGTTGCTATTCAAACACGTATAAATTTTTAAAGCAACAGCCTCTCTAATTTTTCCGTCACAACCGGTTAAATTATCCAATAAAACAGCGAGTTCGCTTGTTGTATCAACAGAGTCTAATCTTAGTGCTGCAATCTGCTTTTCAGGGATGTTGCCATTTTTCAGCAAGCCGATTAATTCATTATGCGAATATTCCTTTTCGCTTAATTCACAAGCCATTTGAAAATTAGTATCTAAATCTTTATAAAAACCTGTATTCAAATTTATATACCCTTTACCCTATAGTGTAATTGTAGCATAACAGACATTGAAATTTTATATAAAAATAGGTTTAATGTATGAAAGAGTTATTAAATATTGCTGTATAATTACACTAAGGAGAACACCATGGAAATAGTTATAAATTTAATACAGAAATTTTTTATATTTGAAAAAGAACCTCAACGCATTGGGCTAAGTCAGTTTAAGAAAACGATGCCCACTCAAACAAAGCCAAAACCTTCTTTAAAAAATAAAGAAGTGAAGCTTT
>JAKSUP010000188.1 GCA_024408905.1 bacterium | reverse complement strand
CTTTCTTTCTCTTTGTTGCACAGTAAAGAGAAAGAAAACTCCAAAAAAGAAATCTCAAATAAAATAAAAATATAAGTACCAATAATAAATATTATGTATATTACAGAATTAAAATAAGAGGGTGTCAAAAAAACTTTGACATCCTCTTATTAATTTAGACCTATAAATTATAAAGCTGCTTTAGCAGTTTCTACAACTGTTTCAAAAGCTTCTTTATCATTTACTGCCAAGTCAGCAAGCATTTTTCTGTTAACCAAGATGTTAGCTTTTTTGCAAGCATTAACGAATCTTGAGTAGCTTAAACCTTGTTCTCTAACAGCAGCGTTGATTCTTACAATCCATAAACGACGCATATTACGTTTTGTAGCACGTCTATCTCTGTAAGCATACTTAAGAGCTTTCATAACAGCAGCATTAGCTACTTTGAAAATTCTGCTTCTGGCACCTTTGAAACCTTGAGCTAGCTTTAATATTTTTTTGTGTCTGTTGCGACATACATTTCCACGTTTAATTCTCATTGTTCAACACTCCTATCTTGAATACTTCTTGTAAGGTAACTCTTTAGAAACCAAATTTACGTTTCCTTCTGCGCTAGCGATATCGCCAAAGATTTTACGTTTTCTGGATTCTGATTTGTGTTGAAGCAAGTGACCGATACCTGCATGTCTTCTTTCGATTTTACCTGTAGCAGTAACTTTGTATCTTTTAGCTGCTGCACGGTGTGTTTTAAGTTTTGGCATTTCATTTCTCCTTTCGGTTATTCTAAATCCGAGCAAGGCATACCACAGCACTATACTTCGGCATGAAAAAGTTTATAACAAACGATTTGTACAGTCAAGATGGTATATTAACATTTGGATACAATAATGGCGTGCTAATTTTAGCACGCCACATAATGGTCTGTATATTTTTGAGTCTACGCCTCGATGAATAAACGTCTTCCGACGATATTCGGCTGATTATTATAATAACCTGCAAAGTAGCCACCAATTACAGGTCTGTTTTGACCGTAAGTCGCAAACGGGTTTTCACGATTTGCACCTACGAAAGGGTTATTTGATGCGAAGGGGTTTGATGATGTACTTCTTGAATTTGTTCTTCTGATTTCACCTGCTTGGAATGTTGGTGCCGGTGTAAGAACTCTTGATAATAAGTTGATAAATTCTGACATAATTAGTTAAACCTTTCTAAAAGGGTATTAATGTTTTTTTTCGTAATGTCAATATTTTTGTCGGCAAAATTTTTAAAATCTTTATCCAAAAATTAAAAACCTCCACTAATTAGAGGATATGTGTTTACAAAACTTTACAAATATTATTTTTAAGGCAATTTTTTATGACTTTTATACTTAATATTCATGTATAAGTGTGCAAAGGTAAATTATGACCAACCCTGTTAATCAACAAAAGTTGCAGCCTGCAAACTATTCAGGAGTAACGATTAATATTACAAATCCGACAGTTAATGCCGGTACAGAGGGTTGCACTTGCCCTATCGGGGAACCGAATGTTGAGGTCATAAGACAAAATTCATCTGAAATGTACGGTTTAAATCAGCCTGTTGTACCTTATTATTATAATCCTAGCGATAGTTTGAGAGCTGATAATGTTTATAATGAAGGTTTAGCTGTTTCAAATGCGCCAAATCAAACTATGCCAAATCAAGTGGTAACCCAGACACAATATCCTCAGAATGCTCAACCTCAACAAGGATATCCGGCTCAATATCCACAATATAATCAATTGCAGCAGCCTGTAGCACAAGCACAGTATCCTCAGGGCGTTCAACCTCAACAAGGATATCAAGCTCAATATCCACAATATAATCAATTGCAGCAGCCTGTAGCACAAGCACAGTATCCTCAGGGCGTTCAACCTCAACAAGGATATCCGGCTCAATATTCACAATATAATCAAGTACAACAACCTGTAGAACAAGCACAGTATCCTCAGAATGTTCAAACTCAACAAGGATATCCGGCTCAATATCCACAATATATTCAGGAACAACAACCAGAACAACTGTCTCAGCAAAATCAAGCTTCTCAGAACATTCAGCCTGCGCAATATTATTTGAATAACTATAATTACAATGGTGTAAATCCAAACGGAGAACCCATAAGTAGTACAAACAGTTATACAAATTACACAAATATGCAACCTAAGAATGATATGGCGACATCAGAAGGTATAATTAATAACTTAAATGAGCGTGATGCTAAGCAAAAAGAACTGGAAGAAAATGGAGAAAAGAAACGAGTTGTTGCACTCACAAATGAATACATAATGTCTTTAGAAAATTACTTAAATAATCCTAATACTGACATTCGATTGATGGCAGCAAAAGAAATTTTAACAAGATTGGATGAAGATAGAAGCAGATGTGATGATGCTGCTCTGAATGCCCTTCTAAATAAAATGCTACAAGACCCTGAAAAGATAATTAGAATTGCAGCTATGAGTGCATTATCATCAGGTTTGGCAACAGGAAATGATTATACAATGAAGTTGTTAAATAACATACAGCAAGACCCTAATGCTGATAAAGAAGATGTGTTAGAAGTGTCTCAAATATTGTTAAAGATGGCAGAAACATCAGAAGAAAGATTTGTTCCTGTTAAAATAAAGACAGAGGAGGCTCAAAATAATGCTTAGTGTCGGTGGAAAAATTCTATGCAGAACCGTTGGAGTTGCCGGCATGGGGCTTGCTCTTTATGATGCAGTTCAGTCATCAAAGGCAGTTTCTCGCCATCAAGGATTAGTAACTCAAGGAAATTTTTTAGAAGATAGGTATTTTGCATCAAGAACAACTGATGATGTAAGTTCAAATCAAACTGCGATATCAAAAAAGACTTTTGACGTAATGACAAAATCTCCTATACCGGGTACGGTTGGTAAGGTAAAAGGAGCTTGCAAGGGATTTGTAATGTCATTAGGTACTAATTTAGCAATGATATGTTCTGCAGCATTAGCCCTTGTTTCAAAAGGATTTTTAGCAAAATTAGGTACAGTCGGTGTTATTGGCACAGCTGTATACCAAATTTTACGTCAAGGTTTCGGGGTTGGTAAGAAAAATCCATTTAGCTAGGATTGTTTGAACGGAACGATTTTCTTTGGAGGTTTGATGTGATGCATACTACTGCAGAAGCCGGCTTCTCCTTTAGGTAATGTGTTTTTTGCTTCAGCAATTATTGGTTTTTCATTAACATTTTTGAATATTTTTTTGCAGACAAGTTGTGGTGTCATAAAAAACCAAGCAAGAACTGCTCCAAACAGACCAACAGCAGCTGCGCTGCCCCAAGATGGAGTATGGCTTCTTGCGATGGCAGTCATCAAGCCACCTGTTGCAATAGCAACGCCTGTAGCGTTTATGATTGCCACTTGAGTATCTGTATTATTTCTACCATCCTTGTATGTTCCATTCGACCCTCTAAATGTTGCCCGATGGCTAAAGGCACTGACAGGTTGAATCATTTTCACACACTTTCTTTTTATACGCACTCATGATAACTCAAAGGTTTATACTTGTAAAGATGTTTGAAATTACCCAAAAGAATTATTTTTAGGGTGTTTTAGCTACACTTTTAACGTTAAAAAAGTTAAAAAATAAGTTGTATCGTAACTACTCAGTAGAATAATCTTTAAACCTCACTATCTCCCCTCGGGGAGCTGGCACAGATAGACAG
>JAKSUP010000187.1 GCA_024408905.1 bacterium | reverse complement strand
ACCATTATCAAGATTTACTCCTGCGACATCAAGCATGCGTTTTAAGCCGTAATGCTTTCCTTCAGCAATCAGCTCCAAACCACGAGTTACAAAATACCTGTTTTCACCGATTAACGGCACAAGGTCAGCTATTGTTCCGACTGTTACGTAAGGCATAAGTTCATAACTAAAATCGAGCTTACCATATTTTTCCAAAACCCCTTGTGCTAATTTGAACGCAACACCAACCCCTGCAAGTGATGTCAATGATTCAATTTGCCTTGAAGTTAGTTTTTCATCTATAGCATACATAGCTTTAGGGTTGATTATTGCGTACGCATCCGGCACAATATCAGGTGCTTCGTGGTGATCCGTTATAATCACGTCACGCTTAAAACTATTGATAAATTTTACTTCTTCAACATTACTGATACCGTTATCAACAGTTATAAATAAATTTACCTTTTGTTTGCTTATTAATGGAACAAGCGCTTTTGAATTTAATCCATGTCCTTCGCTGTCCCTATTTGGAATATAAAAATCAACGTCAGCCCCAAGAAATTGAAATGTTTTTAACAATACAGAAGTTGAAGTTACACCATCGGCATCAAAATCTCCATAAATTAGGATTTTTTCTTTCCCGTCAATTGCTTTTGCAATTCTCTCAACTGCCTTTTGCATATCACAAAAAGCATTCGGATGTATCAGAACGGTCTCAAGAGGATTTAGAAATTCTTTTTTCGCTTCCTCTGAAACAATACCCCTTATTTCCAAAAGCCTATCTATAAGAGGCTTTTTGTTATCCAAACCGGATTTTAAATTCCACTCTTTTGTACAAGACATGTCATATGTTCCAATACTTCTATTGCTTTTTTCAGTTGAACATCATTTTTTGAGTCAACATTTTCTTTTGTAAGTTCAACTACAACATCAGGCGTAATACCTTTTTTATGGATATCTGTTCCTGACGGAGTTAGATATCTTTGAATTGTAATATTCATGCCGGCTTCATCTGGCAGTTTATTAATTTCTTGAACAAGTCCTTTACCAAATGACTGCTCACCGATAATTGTCGCCCTATGATTATCTTTTAAGGCTCCTGACAAGATTTCACTTGCTGACGCCGAACCTTTGTTAATTAACACTACAACAGGTTTTTCTGTAGTTTGGTCATATCTTGCTCTTGTTGTGCTTTTATATCTGTCTCTATCAACAGTACTAACGATTATACCACCTTTAAGCAACATATCAGAAATGTAAATAGCATTGGTAAGAAGTCCCCCCGGATTTGAACGCAAATCTATAATAAATCCTTTTTTATCGCTTGATTTGTTCAAAATTTCTTCAATTTCGACTGCTGCGTTTTTACTTATAAAAGAACTTAATCTGATATATTGAATGTCATTTGGTATAGTTGTTTCGATAGGTGGTTTTGTTGAAACCGATTTGATTTCAATTTCATCACGAACTATTGAATATAATTTATTTGGGACTCCTTTTCTTTGGATTAAAAGAGTTACTGTCGTACCCTTTTCACCTCTGATTTTATCAGCAGCAACATCAATATTTATACCTTTTGTACTTTCTCCATTGATTTCGAGAATTTGGTCATCTGCCAAAAGTCCTGCACGCTCAGCCGGAGAATCTTCTAAAGGCGCAATAATTACAAGATTACCGTCCCTTAACCCGATTTGCGTACCTATACCTTTTAAAGAACCTTTAATTGATTGTGTTTCTTCAGAGAATTCCTTTGGTTGTAAAAATCTTGTATAAGGATCATTCAAACTCGCAAGCATAGTATCTATTGCGACATAAGCATCCTCTTTTGTTTTTAGTTTATGTTGATATCTGTATCTCCATTTTGCCCAATCTTGTGAGTTATTTGACGGGTCATAATATTTTTTATTAACAATTTTCCAAACATCATCATATAATTCAGCAGGTGTTGCTGCAGAAACAGATGCTGATGTAAAAGTCAAATATATAGCAGTTATAATTGCCAAACCTGTTTTTGTATATTTATTCATTTTGTACCTCTCCCAAAGTTTAAAGCACTTATATATTATAGTACACTTTGTTAAAAATTTAATCAAATTTTTTAGCAAAAAATTTTTTCAGCAGTTTTAGGTATAGTATAGAAGGAATTTTTAGAGAATGAATTTAACGATTAATAATATACCTAATTATAACAATACGAACTTTAAAGCAAAAATAATATATAAAAGTGTAAAAAATGTTCCTACGGTTTGTGCTTGTTGTGGCGAAAAAATGATTTTGCCGGAAAAAATGCGCCAAGCTTATGCAACAATTTCAAAACCTCTTTCCAAAGTTGTTCAAAAAGGCTACTTAGATTTTTATAAACAATATGCACAAATTTGGTCAGTAATTCAGGATTTAATAAAAAAATATCCCACACAAACCCTTGACAGGATTTTGGATAATGAGGAAGAGTACATCTTGTTAAGAGATGCTGTCACAAAAACATTTGCTAGTACAAAAGGGGATTCTACTGCTTTTGCAAGAAGAAAAATTGACACAGAATACAACAAACTATTAGTCCAAAACCGAAGCCAACTACGTACAGCACCGGTTGTAATGAGAAGATTTAAACTTTTTAAAAATTCCTTATCAGGCCAAAGACTTCAAGCTTTTGAACAATTTGAAATATATGCGTCAAAATACCCCAGAAAATCTTTAAGCGAAATTGTTCAAATGGATGAAATATACAAATTTCACAAAGCAAAAGATATACTTCAAAAATCTCAAGAAAGAGAGAAAATAAATTATCGTTTTGATAATATTCTCAAACTTATTAAAAAACATTCACCGGAAAATGAAGATTATTTTTATGAACTTAAAGAACAAGCCTTAGATATTTTATATAACGGCGCAGAAGACGGTGCTATCAGAAAAGAAATGCTATTAGATTTATATAAAATGGCACTTAAAGAAAAGGATTGCTCAAAAATAGAAAAGAAAGTATTAAATGAATTAAAAGATTTACCAACAACAATTCAAACTATGGATTCATTTTTTGCAACAGCACACGAACAAAATTATAGTGATTCCCAAATAGTTGCATCAATATTAAACCCTTCTCTCAGCACTTTTGAACATATAATACCGGTTTCTAAAGGGGGCAAGGATTCTATATATAACGGAATTATTTTATGCCAAGAATGTAACCGTAAAAGAGGAAATCTTCCTTATACATCATATATAAAATACCATCCCGAAATGAAAAGGAATACTCAACGTCAAATAAATCAAATTTGTAACTTTATAATTGACGGAAAATTATCCTTAGACTCATACAAATATTATCCGATTAAAATAGCAGAAACATTAGAAAATTATTCCGAAGGTGTTATAAATGTTAATGTTGATAAATATATCGAAAAAGCATTAAAAAGTGCAAAAGAAAGATATCGTGCCAATGAATCACAAATATCAGAGATTACTGATACTGAAAAAGAATTACGCAAAAAAATAGCAGCGTTAGAAAGTAAAATTAGACAAGGGAAAAAAGCTGCTGAAGCATTAGCAGATGAAAACCATAAAGAATACTCCTTTATGGCATATTTAAACGGGAAAAAGAATAGCAAATAGCTTTACATTATCATCAATAATTCTCTGATAACTTTTGTAGCAACAGCTGTTGAAGCACCTGTTGGGTCATAATCAGGCGCAAGTTCTACAACATCTGCTC
>JAKSUP010000186.1 GCA_024408905.1 bacterium | reverse complement strand
GTGAAATTATTGTAAAGAAGCTTAATTTGAATACAAAACGCTTGTTTATAAGTGACTGTGATAGGTTCATAAACAGGCATGATGTTCATACATTGATTCATGAGCGTGGAAAAATTATTCATAAAGATATTTCGCCACATACATTGAGGCATACCTTTGCAACACACTTATTAGAAAATGGCGCTGATTTAAGAGTCGTACAAGAACTTTTGGGCCATAGTGATGTTTCAACTACACAACTATATACTCACATAAGCAAAAAACGCTTGAAGGATGTGTATTTTAGTATAAACAAAGATTAAATTGTTACAAAAATTTACAAAAAAGTTTACAAATTTGCGCAAGGTTATTTTTTATGATACTTTACATATATAGTATGATAATGTTACGTATATTATGCGTATGAGGACTTATGAAAAGCACAACACTAAGAAGGTCAAATATTACCAAAGAAAAAGTCGCAATGATGGAAGCTTTGTCACGTTACAACAAGCAACATCAAGATGAGGACTTTTACAGATCACAAAGCAAATCTAAAGAATTAGATGTTTTGTGGCAGTCTTTCGGTGTTAAGAGTTCTAAAAATGAAAAAGCTCCTCAAGTATATTTTGTTACAGGTTTGATTTGTGGTGTAATTATTACATTAGCAATAACAACATTGATTAGTCTTTTGGTAAATCTTACAACTCCGAAAGACGATATCGTCGTTCCTAAAAAATCTAATGTTGAAACTTCAGGTAAGTTCTCATTCATACCTGCTGATACTGCTGCAAACAAAACAGCACCTGCTGTTACATCAGATCATAATTATACAGTAAAAGAGGGCGATACTTTAGAAAGTATCATAATAAGATTTTATGGCTCATTTGATATGAGTAAAGTTAATGCTATTCAGGCTGCTAACAAAATGGCTAATCCGAATGCATTATCAATTGGTCAAAAGTTAATTATCCCTATGAATCCTTAGAATATGGCAAAAGTTAAGTCAAAATATGTTTGTCAAAAGTGTGGATATGAAACTGCCGGTTATTTAGGCAGATGTCCTGAGTGTGGTTCTTGGGGTAGTTTTATAGAGGAAGGAATTTCTGCTGACAATCCACAGAGCATGCTTGTAACAATTCCTGATAATTACCCCCCTCAAAAACTTTCTGATGTTGAAATAAATTCGGAAATCAGAACAAAAACAGGTATTTCTGAGTTTGACAGAGTTTTGGGTGGTGGAATTGTAAGAGGTTCGCTTGTGTTATTGGCAGGTGACCCTGGAATCGGTAAATCTACGCTGCTTTTACAAACAGCCGGTGAACTTGCTCAAAATGGGAAGAAAGTTCTTTATATTTCGGCAGAAGAATCCTCCGGTCAGGTAAAATTAAGAGCTGAAAGACTGGATGTTAAGTCAGACAATTTATTCATTTATCCCCAAGCAAATTTTGAATTAATAAAAAAACATATTTCCGAAATGTCTCCTGATTTGGTTATAGTAGACAGTATTCAAGCTATTTATACTTCAACAATCCAAGGTACAGCAGGAAGTGTTTCTCAAATAAGAGAATGTTGTAATTCGTTGATGGAAATATCAAAAAGCAAAAATATTTCGATAATTGTGATTGGACATGTTACAAAAGAAGGTAATATTGCAGGACCAAAAGTTCTTGAACATATGGTAGACACAGTTATTCAGTTTGAAGGGGATAAATATAAAACTTACAGAATTTTGCGTTCTATAAAAAACCGTTTTGGAAATACATCTGAAGTGGGTATTTTTGAGATGGGTGCAAAAGGTTTGGCTGAAGTTATTAATCCAAGTGAGTTGTTTTTAAAAGAATACAATCAAACAAAAACATCAGGAAGTACAATAATTGTAACAAGCGAAGGCACTCGTCCTCTGTTAGTGGAAATCCAAGCACTTGTCGGAACAACTCCTTATCCTGCTCCACGTCGTGTGGCAAACGGTGTTGATACAGGCAGAGTTTTGCAAATTCTTGCTGTGCTTGAAAAACGTGTCGGTTTAAATTTATCAAAACAAGATGTTTATGTAAATGTAATTGGCGGCATGGATGTTACTGAGCCTGCTGCTGACTTAGGTATAGCTCTTGCAATAGCAACTTGTGTAAGAGATGTTGTAGCAGATTCTCATACTGCAATAATCGGTGAAATCGGTTTGTCAGGAGAAATTCGTGCCGTAAATCAAATTGATAAAAGAATTAAAGAAGCTCAAAAATTAGGCTTTAAGAAAATAATTATTCCGGACTCTAATGATGTTGATAAAGATATTAAGGGAATTGAAATAATTAAAGTTAAACGGATTATTGATGCTCTGACGAAAGCAATTACGGATTAGAACTTTGTCTTTGAGCATTTGTATATTGGTCTAAACTCAATTCCCAGCTGTCGTTGTATTTAAAATCTCTTGATGCGATTTCATCAGGTAAGCCGGCATGGTGAATTTTTGGCAATAAATAACTTTCAGACATTTCGATAGGTTTATCTACATCATCATCAGAATCTTGGCAGATAAAAATTGTTTCTCCGTTTTTGCCTGTTTTTGCACCAACTATTGTAATTTCGTGTCCGGCAAGTTTGTTATCGTTGTCGGGATCTGGCCAAGTGTAGCCGATAATGATATTGTGTCCCATATTCAAAGTATCAAGCAATTCTTTTTTTATAGTTGCAAAATCTTTTTCGTAACCTGCAAGATGACCTTTTTCGTCAACTTTTTGATAGATTACGGATGTAGTATTTTTATTTTCCATAATTGATTCTACATAAGTTTTTTCAAAGTCAATCAATCCACTATCGTCTTCTGTCCAAGCATTTGGTGAACGCTTGTCGGTTAAAGAATTATATGTTTGTTGCGAACCTAATTGCATCATTGTTGATTGCATTAACACATCAATGATAGAGCGTTCGCCCTTGTCTCTGTGGTTATTTTGAATTCTTGCACGAATTATTGCATTTTCATCGGGTTTTAATAACACTGCCGCTTTACCATATCCCATTTTCTTATGCGGGGTTTTAAATTTGTTTAATAACCAAACTGCATCAAGAGTTTTCTCTGAAAGACTGTCCATATCAATTAATTTTGTAACTTCATTTTTAGGAGAAGTTAAACCTTCAACTATTCTGAAAAATTCGGCAGGATTTTTTGTCGCCAAATCAAATTCTACACTCGCTGTTGGGCAAGTTCCGGTATGCATATTGTCCAAGTTATAATTTGCTTCTTCAAGTTCCTGTTTGTTTTCTGAGAGATTTGTAACTAATCCGAGAACAGCAACTTTGTACTCTTTTGGAATATCCTCACAGGTTTGTGTAATAACATAAGGATTTGAAATAATATCCAAACATTCTTTTATAATAGTGATATTATCAAGTCCAGGGTCTCTTTCTTCTTTTAAAATTTTGTATAAATTATCTAAGACACTGCTTTTATCATCAGAATCATTCTTCAATAAAATACCAGTTTTTAAGCCATATTCAAGTTTTTTTCTGTACTTTGAATCTAGTGCTTGACTTAATTCTGTATATTTTTTCTTATCTTCTTTTGAATTTAGTTCTGTTTTAACTGTGACATTAGAGCTATATGCCTGTGCTTTAAAGCTTGGAGCATTAGTGCTTGGACTTGCAACAAAAGGTGTAGTGGCAGTTTGTGTGTTTTGGACATTGCCACTAACCGAATTAAAATACACGTTTTGATAATTTACACTAACCATATCTAT
>JAKSUP010000185.1 GCA_024408905.1 bacterium | reverse complement strand
CCTTAATTTTTTCTTTAGCAAGTTCGCTTGCTGAATCTGCACAAATTATATTTACATCGGTTACAAGTTGCTTAGGTGTGAATTTTTCAGAAACAGATTCTGCCAAATCTTCTTTCAATTCTACGCCTATACATCTGCGATTCATGTTTATAGCTTCTATACCGGATGTTCCGGAACCAAAAAATAAGTCCAAAACAATATCATTCTTCTTTGTATAGCGTTCATATATTTGCTGAGCTATTTGTGGAATATAATTACCGTGGTACTCATTTGAATGTCCACCCTCTTTTAATCTGGAAGGGAACTCCCATAAAGTATCCGTTTTTACGTGATCATAGTTCTTCCATTGTTTGAGGTTAATGTCACTATAAGATGTTGTTTTAATTGCTCTATCGTCAACTACTTTCAAATTGTTATTTTTGACGTTTTGCTTTTCTTTTAAATTTGATTTTTGCATAACTTGCCCCATTTAACTATTACAGTTTATAGGATTTGTTAAGTTTTGTAATCAAATGTTAGTATGAGTTTTTATAAATTTCTACAACTTCTGTATGACATAAGTTCATTCTGCTCGGCTTTAGATAACGAAATGTTCTCAAGATTGAACGGGGCCAAATAATTCAACCAAGGTTCTTTTACGTTGTTATTTAAAGGAATATTTTTAAGCAAAAAACCTTTTGACGGTTGATTTTCGCCAAGCAATTTATATATGTTTTGTTCTACAAATATCTCATATGCTGCATTATTTTTAAGATTGAAGGTTTCTTTCAATTCTTTTTTTAAACGATGAAAAGACATATCATAATTTATGTTTTCTAAATACTTATCCTGTAAAATTTTTGTATCATTTTCTAATGTGAATCCAAAACGAACAGCGAATTTCAATCCTCTTATTATCCTTGTCGGATCATCAATAAAACTATTATTGTGCAAAACCCTTAATTTTTTATTTTTAATATCTTCTTTGCCATTATAATAATCGAAAATTTCATTCGTTAATGTATTTTTAGCCATAGCATTTATTGTAAAATCACGTCTTATTAAATCTTCCTTTAATGAGCAGCCAATAGCTGTTATAATAGGTAAGTGACCGGCTTTAGGGTAGGTTTCAATACGAGTTGATGCAATATCTATTTCTTCGTCCATAATCTTAACTCTTACGGTTCCGAAATCAGGATTTGTTTTTATGATATTCAATCCTTGCGCAAACTCAATGGCATTTCCTTCATAACAATAATCCGTATCAAAGCTTTCAACGCCAAGAATTTCATCACGTACTACACCACCTACAAGATATAAATTTTTATCCATTAAATTCATATTTATACCTTCTTTTTATTATCCAAAATAGACGAAATTAAAGCTGCAACTATTAGTATCAAACCCAAAGTACCCGTTACAACTTCCGGTACCTCATAAAATGTTGAGATAAACATTAATACAGCTAAAATACCTATTGCCCAATGCGCACCATGTTCAAGGTATATAAATTTACTTAATGTCTTTTTCTCAACTAACATTATTGTAAGTGACCGTACAAACATCGCCCCAATAAATAGACCTATAGTAATAATAATTATATCTTTACTTAATGCAAAAGCTCCTAATACTCCATCAAGAGAAAAAGATGCATCAATCAATTCTAAATACAAAAAACCAATTAAACCTGAACATTTAACAGTATCGGCGTATAATTTGGCACGTTCTTCCTGACGTCTTTCCAGCCACTCTGCAAGCCCATCTATAGTTAAATAAATTATAATTCCCGCAAAACCTGAAAGAAATATGTTTAGACGAATTTCAGGCGGTAGAACAGACATTACACCAAGAATAATTACTAATGTTGTTACAGTACATATCCCTTTTATTTTAGAAAGTTTGAGCATATGTTTTTCTATAAAAGACAGCCAACATACATCTTTTGGTGTCGTAAAATAGTCTAAAAAGAGCATTATTAAAAATGCACCACCAAATGTAACAATTGGTGCATGTGTTAGTTCAAGATAGTGTGCATAAGTATCTACATTGTTTAATGCCATATCTAAGACGGTTAAAATATTTAATTTAGCGAATATTGCAACAACAGCCAGTGGGAATAAAAATCTCATCCCAAAAACTGCAATCAAAATCCCCCAAGTAATAAACCTTTGTCGCCATTTTTCAGACATTTTTTCAAGTTTCATTGCATTAACAACTGCATTATCAAACGATAAACTTATCTCTAATATTGCTAAAACAAGCGCAATAAAAACACACGTAAAACCACTGTTGGGATGAATGTGTTCACCCCACAAATAAGCAGCTATTACCCCTAAAATTGTTATAAAAATTGAGCCTATAAAATAGTGAAACATAATAACCTCACTAAATAATTATATAATAAATAGTTGAATTTTAAAATCTTTCGTATTAATCTATCAGTGTCGACAAAAATTTGAGGTAGAAGATTATGTTTAAAAGAGTTTTATCCCTAATGAGCTTAACAGCTTTATTATCACTTAATGTAACACCTGTATTTGCTGAATGTTCCAGAGTTGAACACTTAGACATAAACAAGAAGGCTCCATGTAACACAGTAACGATTACAGATGTTAAAAGAACAGTAAATCAAGGTAATGTTTTAGAATTACAATTTACAGAAAAATTCTTCTCTAAAACCCAGCAAGCCGGTGATATTGTTTATTTTGTAGTGCCACAAGCATTGTACACTCAAGAAGGTACACTAATTTTGCCTGCTAACACTAAAATCGTTGCAGAAGTTACAGAGATACAGAAACCAAAATGGTTTAACAAAAATGCACGCGTTAATATGTTATTCAAACAAATTGTTTTACCTGACAATAGTTGCATAGAACTAAAAGCAGTACCATTTACAAAAGATGGCAAATTCAAAGAAGGTCCTTGGACAACGTTCGGTAAAGTTGCATTGTCAACAGTGACTCTTGGTATAATTGGTGCCGGTGCCGGTGTTGGTTTTGCATTCATTCCAAACCCTGCTAAAATTGGTACAGGTCTTGCAGCAGGTATTCCTGCCGGTTGTGGTATTGGTTTAATCTTAGGACTTGTAACACCAGGCTGCCACTATAAAGCTAAGTTAGGAGAAAGCGTATACGCAATTCTTCTTGAAGAATTCTCAGTATGCGAAGGCTGCAAATAATATTTAATATATCGTTACAATTAAGCAATTTTTAAGCATAAAAATACTTTCTATATATAGGTTAATATATAGAAGGTATTTTTTATGGGCGGAAATGTCTTAGGTATAAACAATTATTTTATGACACCTGATAGTATGCAATATCAGTTGATGTTAATGCAAATGTCACAACAAATGGCATTGCAAGCACAAGCTCTACAAAGAATACAAGGACAACAAATTCAACAAAGTGTGGCTCCGGCAAATCAAAATATAACTCAACCCTCTTTTAAAGGTGGAGCAACAGTTTCTGCAGAACAACAAATACAAACTCAGAACAAAAAAAAGATATCAAAAGCCGGCAAATGGGCAATTGGTCTTGGAACTACAGCAGTAGGTTTAGTTACTGCTGCGACACTTATTTCTAAAGGACAATGCGCCAAAATTGCTAAATTGTACAAAGAAAAACTTATACCAAAAACTTTTACAGAAAAATTAGAATTTAAAAAAGCAGAAACTATAGAAGATGCTATAAAATATGCTAAAGAAACATTAGGTATAAAAGAAGTAGATTCATTA
>JAKSUP010000184.1 GCA_024408905.1 bacterium | reverse complement strand
ATTATTAATCCCTTTTCCCTTTTTCCGCTTGAGTTCCCTACTCAAGCTTTTTTTTTATTAAAATCAGGCAAAAAAAAGTTGCCGATTGAATGGCAACATTAAATAAACACGAGGATATTAAGAGAGAGTATAAAAAGAAGGGGTAAATGATTTAATTGGAATTATTTTTCCAATTTTTATCAATCAGCCTTCGCTATTTTTGTTTTTAATTTTTCCCTTTTTTTACTTATTACTTACATATATATAAAGTGTTTTTATTTTTTAGAATTGCCCTTTTTATAAGATTATTTTTAAAATTGTTACACTCCTTAAAATTGTATTTATATTGTATTTAAGGAGTATATATATAATATTTAAGTTTATTTATATTACATGTTAAAAATAGCTTAAAATTCTTTACACACAGTATTTTTGTGCTACCATATAAATAGAGAGATATGGAGGAGAAAGATTTTGGCACAGCAAAACATGTTTTCAGATGGTAAAATTGTACCTGTTAATATTAGAGATGAAATGAAAAAGTGCTATATTGACTATGCAATGAGCGTTATAGTCGGCCGTGCATTGCCTGATGTTAGGGACGGTTTGAAACCCGTACACAGGAGAATTTTATATGCAATGAACGAATTAGGCATGACTCCTGATAAACCGTTCAGAAAATGTGCTCGTATAGTTGGTGAAGTCCTTGGTAAATACCACCCACACGGTGATAGTTCAGTCTATGAAGCACTTGTACGTTTAGCACAAGATTTTAATACAAGATATTTGATAGTTGATGGTCATGGTAACTTTGGTTCAGTTGATGGTGACGGTGCAGCTGCTATGCGTTATACAGAGGCACGTATGCATAAAATTACACAATCAATGTTGGCTGATATAGATTGTGAAACCGTTGACTTTGAACCAAACTTTGATGGTTCATTGGAAGAACCTTCTGTATTACCTGTTAGATTACCAATGTTACTTTTAAACGGTTCATCAGGTATCGCAGTTGGTATGGCAACAAACGTTCCACCTCATAACCTCTGCGAAGTTGTAGATGGTACTATTGCTTTGATTGATAATCCTCAAATTACTGTTGCTGAACTTATGGAACATATAAAAGGACCTGATTTCCCTACTGCCGGTACTATTATAGGTTTGGCAGATATTAAACAAGCTTATGAAACAGGTCGTGGCTCAATTAAGATGTCATCTGTTGCTACAATAGAAGAAATTCCGGGTGGCAATGGCAGACAATCAAGAACGGCCATTATAGTTACAGAAATCCCTTATCAAGTAAATAAGGCTATGCTTATTCAAAAAATAGCTGATTTAGTTAAAGAAAACAGGATTAACGGCATTTCTGACCTGCGTGACGAATCAGACCGTGATGGTATGCGCATTGTTATTGAATTGAAACGTGACGCTAAACCGGAAGTTGTTAAAAATAATTTATTTAAATATACTCAATTATCTACAACATTTGGTTATAATATGGTTACACTTTGTGGTAAACAGCCACGTTTACTAAACTTGTATGAAGTATTGAACGAATTTGTAGAACACAGAGTTGAAATTGTTACAAGAAGAACTATTTATTTCTTGAAAAAAGCAAAAATCAGAGCTCATATTTTAGCCGGTTTATTGATTGCGCTTGGCTCATTGGATGAAGTTATTGAACTTATTAAGAAATCAAAAACTACTGATGATGCAAGAATAGGCTTAATGAATAAATTTGGTCTTGATGTTGATCAGGCAAACGCTATACTTGAAATGCAATTAAGAAGATTGACAGGTTTGGAACAAGACAAAATTAAGAGCGAATATGATGAATTATTGCAAAAGATAAAAGAATACGAAGAAATTCTTGCAGACAGACAAAAAGTTTTAGATATAATCAAGGGCGAACTTCTTGAAGATAAAGAAAAGTATGGTGATGAAAGAAGAACACAAATTTTACCTGATCAAGGTGAAGTTACTGTAGAAGATTTGACACCTAATACTCCGATGGCTGTGTTTATCACTCATCAAGGTTATTTAAAGAGAATTTCTTTAGACACATTTGAACGTCAAAACCGTGCGACAAGAGGTAAAGCCGGTATTAAAACAAAAGATGATGACGATATTCAACATTTCTTTACTGCAATGATGCACGATAAAGTATTGTTCTTCTCATCAAAAGGTATTGTATACAGTCTTAATGTATATGACTTCCCTGAAGGTGGGCGTCAATCTAAAGGATTGCCGATTGTTAACGTACTTCCGATAGAACAAGGTGAACAAATTACTGCTGTTGTTCCTGTAAGTACGTTCTCACATGAATTAAATTTGATTATGTTAACTCAAAAAGGTTATATTAAGAGAATTGAACTTGACAATTTTGCTAGCATTAGAAAGAGTGGTATTATTGCGATATCACTAGAGGAAAACGATAGATTAAATTGGGTAAAACTTGCTAATCCAAATGACGAAATTATTATTGGTACATCTTGTGGTATGGCGATTAGGTTCCCGATTGAAGACTTAAGACCGTTGGGTAGAAGTGCAAGAGGCGTAAATTCAATGAAACTTCGTGCAGCTGATACAATTATCGGTTGTGATATTGTTCCTCGTAATTTTGATGCTGACTTGCTTGTTGTAACATCAGACGGTTTTGGTAAACGTACAAAACTTTCTGAGTTCCGTTCACAAAACAGAGGTGGAATAGGTTTAATTGCGACCAAGTTTAAATCAAGTGTATCACGTTTAGTAGCTTTAACGATAGTTGAAGAAAAAGACGAAATTATGCTTGTTACAGCAAACGGAATTGTTACAAGGATTAAGGCCGGAGATATCTCTTGCCAAGGTCGTCCTGCAACAGGTGTAAGAGCGCAAAACTTATTGGATAATGATACAGTTGTATCCGTTAATAAAATTGTAAATACTGACAGTGATGACGATGATGTTGATATAGTTTCTGATACAGTATCTGAAGACAGTGGCGCAGAGCAGACATCTTTACTGGATGAAAATAACTTATAAAAAAATAAAGCCCTTAATTCAAGGGCTTTATTTTTATACTTTTATAACATCGTCTTTGACATATTTCCCATGGTTTGGTTCCAAACTTTTTGGAGAATATTTGTCTAATTTTTTAAAATAAGGTTCTTGAATCTTACGGATTTTTTCATTTCTTTTTGATATTAGTTTATCAATATTTTTTTGGTACATATCTGCTAATATATCGTTTTTATCTTGTAAAGCAATTCTTTTACCTTTTTTACATCTATACAAATCTTTACTAACAGCTTGGCAAATTTCAGTTTCTTTGTTGTGGTACATGGCTTCAGCCTGAAGTAATTTAAGTGTATTCAATGCTTTTTTAGCAATTTCAGTTATTTCTTCTTTTGTTGGATTTTCAAGAGATAAAAATTTGTGTAATCCATCACCAACATACATTGACATGCCGTCAGCTGTTGCAAAAATCTTATTGTATGTGTGAGGATCTCTAGCAATTTCTAACTCACCCTTAACGTTTTTAGATACTTGTTCGAAAACTGGTCTAAGTTTTGCCATTGCATTGTTTCTACCTTTCAAATGGGTTACCAACTTTGCTTGAAATATCAAATCGTTGTTGCTAGTAGTAATATTCATTAAAGACTCCTTATAATTGTATTGATTGTAAGTTTTGTGAAAATTTTTTTTGCTATTATTTTGGATATTATTTACAAAAATTCATATATTGATTGGATATTAGTG
>JAKSUP010000183.1 GCA_024408905.1 bacterium | reverse complement strand
GAAATAGTAAAACCCCCTCCTGCCTTTCAGGCACCCTCCCCTAGGGAGAGGGAAAACAAGTACCAATAATAAATATTATGTAGGTATGTTACAAAATTATAAAAGAGGGTGTCCATGATTTTTGGACACCCCCTTTTTAGTTTTAAACATTTAAAACTTATGCGATTTCGATTGCTCCAACAGGGCAAGCATCAGCTGCTTCTTTAACAGCATCTTCGTGACCTGCAGCAGAAGCTTTAACTTTAGCGCAATCAGCTACTTCGAATACTTCAGCGCAAATTGATTCGCAAGCGCCGCATCCGATACATGAATCATTAACTTTTACGTCCATTTTTTTCTCCTTTGCTTTTAGTCGCTCTTTCAAGCGAACAAGAATATTATACAATAAAGTCCTTTAAATTAAAACAGCCATTCTCTAACCCTATTCGCTATTGAATCAAAGCCCAGTTCCAAACCTAAATCTTTTGGTTCGAGTGCTTTTGAATAATAAAGAACAGGCACATATTCTCTTGTGTGGTCTGTTCCTTCTACCGTTGGGTCGCAACCGTGGTCTGCTGTTACGATTAGTAAATCGTTTTCATCCAATAACGGTAACATTTTATCCAAGTATGTGTCGATTTCTTCAATTGCGTTCCCATAGCCTTTGGCGTCATTTCTGTGACCATATAACATATCTGTATCTACGAGGTTTGTAAATATTATTTCTCTTGTGTCGTCAGTAATAGTTACCCCATCATATTTCATAGATTTCAAATCAAGTTCGTTTTTAATTGCTTTAAGAGTCAATTCTAAACCTTCTTTGTTTGAACCTGTATGAATGGCGTGTGTGATACCTTTCTTAGAAAAAATATCTTCTATTTTCCCTATTCCGATAACTTTGGCACCTTTATTTTTTAATTCATCCAAAACTGTATCCTTTGGTGGTTCCATAGAATAATCGCGTCTGTCTTTAGAAATCCTTGTTGGTTTGCCATCAATAATTTTGTAAGGTCTTGCAATTACTCTTGCTACGTTGTAATTATCTTCATTCAAAATTTTACGGGCAATTTTGCACCATTTGTATAAAGTTTCCAAAGGTATTAAATCGGTATCGACAGCGATTTGGAAAACGCTGTCAGCTGAAGTATAAACTATGGGATAACCTGTTTTGTGATGTTCGTCATTTAGTTTTTCAATAATTGCCGTGCCACTTGCCGGAATATTTGCTAAAATTCCGTTGCAACCGGTTTTTTCTATAAATTTGTCAATAAGAACTTTAGGAAAACCGTTTGGAAATGTTGCAAAAGGTTTTTCTGATACTAAACCTGCAATTTCCCAGTGTCCTGTTGTTGTATCTTTCCCTCTTGATTTTTCCTGTAAAGTTCCATATTGTGCAATTGGAGTAGAAGTTTTAGAAATTCCTTCAAAATCTTGGATGTTCCCAATTCCCATTGACTCAAGTACAGGTACATCAAGCCCATTATTAAAATGGCATACATTTTTTAAAGTATTACATTTTTCGCTGTCACCAAAATCCTTATGGTCAGGCATTGCACCTATTCCCATAGAATCTATAACTATAATTATCGCACGTTTTTTATCTCTCATGATAATCCCCCTAAAATATTTGTCTTAATTATATCACATTTTCATGGTATTATTTAGAAAATAGAAAATTTAATAGGAGATAATTTATGCAAGCGAGACGTGCCTCAAGAGAATTAGCGTTAATACTTTTTTCACAGTTTGAAAAAGAAATAAGTCATTATTCTCACGAAGATTTTAAAGATATAATGGTAAAATCTGTTAGAATTCTTTCAGATTCTGCCTCTGAAGAATTAAAATTAACTGTTGGTTCTTTGATTGATATTAAGGAAAGCTTAATTGATTATGAAGCTGAACACGAGTCAAACCTTTCAAGGCCAATGGGCGCAAAGAATAAACCAGTTCAAATTCCGATGACTGATGAAATGGTTGCGAAAGTTGATACAATGCTTGATGTTGCCGAAAAAGCAATTTTGGCGATGGAAATTGCAGAATTTACAACATTAGAAAATCAATCCGATGTCCAAAATTATACAATACAAATAGCAGAAACATTTAAAGAAAATCATAAAGCAGTTGACTCTGAAATTCAAAAATATGCGAATGGTTGGGATATATCAAGACTTGTAAAAATTGACAAAGATATCTTGAGAATTGCAATAACGGAACTACTCTTTATAAAAGATGCCCCAATAAAAGTTGCTGTTGATGAAGCTGTAGAATTGGCTAAAAAATATTCGACAGAAGCTTCATCTTCTTTTGTTAACGGCATTTTAGCAAAAGTTATTGTTGAAAACGGCTTAAAGGGCTAAGGGTAAAGGGGTAAAGAATAGGAGTAATTCGATTGTTTAACTTCTTTGATAATTTAAAATCTACTGTTTCAAAAACAGCTCAGGCTCTTGTCGGAAATGTTGTCGATGCTGTTTCAGACGAAGATGAGTTTTCTGATTTTGTGCTTGATGATATGGAAGACTTGTTGATTTCAGCTGATTTAGGTGTCGGTTATGCAGGCGAATTAACTGATAAATTACGTAATCAAACACGAATTAAACCTTCTCAAATTAAAGATTTTTTAAAAGATGAATTTGTAAAAACTTTAGATTTGGCAGGAACGAGTGAATTAAATTATGTTGAAAACGAATTAAATATTTATTTTATAACAGGTGTAAATGGCGCAGGTAAAACTACTTTAATCGGGAAGCTTGCGTATATGTTTAAAGAAAAAGGTAAAAAAGTTCTCATAGCTGCAGGTGATACTTACAGAGCTGCAGCAGAAGAACAAGCTGATATTTGGTCAAAGCGTTCCGGTGCTGATATAGTTCGCAGAGATAAAGCTGATCCGGCATCTGTTGTATATGAATCAATACAAAAAGCAAAGAATGAAAAATATGACGTTATTTTGGTGGATACTGCAGGAAGACTTCAAAATAAATTCAATTTAATGGAAGAATTGACCAAAATAAAAACTGTTATTGACAAAAATGCACCTGAATCTTTGCGTGAAAGCTTGTTAGTGATTGATGCAAATACAGGACAAAATGGTTTACAGCAGGCAAAAGTCTTTAAGGAGTGTGTAAATTTAACTGCAGTAGCGTTAACTAAGCTTGATGGATCAGCAAAGGGTGCTATTGTTATAGCTATAGCAAAAGAGCTGGGGCTTCCTGTAAAACTTGTCGGTGTCGGTGAAAAGATGACCGATTTGAAACCTTTTGAACCAAAAGATTTTGTAAAAGCTCTTTTTGAATAATATTTTTGCATTATATTCTAAGATGTTTTACTTTTATTTGAAAAAATTCCAGAGCATAATACAACAAAATATATATTTTGTTGAGATATTTTTTATAAATTTAATTTTATACGTTTCTTTTTATATGTGCATTTTCTTTTCTTTTTTAGCAATGCAAAGAAAAGAAAACGCACCCAAAAGAAAAGAAAACCAGCCATCGTTTAGAGCAACCTACGGTTGCAGGACAGAATGGATGTTGCAAGCAAGCTTGCACTTTCAGGCTCGCTAAATGACGCTCGCCTATGCAAACCCGAGCGTTTTTTAGCGAGGGCAGAAGTGCAGGCGAAAGCCTGCAACTATCATTTGGTTAACTCACCCGAAGGGTGATATGAACTATAGCTTGGGTTTCTTATTTTCTTTTGGTACTTTTCTTTTGTTCTTTGTTGCATAGTAAAGAAAAAAGAAAAGTACATA
>JAKSUP010000182.1 GCA_024408905.1 bacterium | reverse complement strand
TGAATCATCTTTATCTTTGCAAATAAGCGAGAATTCTTTTGCTAATGTTTTTGGAACAAACATAGTAGGGGAATCTAGTAGTTGATTGCACCTTGTTGGATGAATCTTTTCAGATTCATGCATTTCCATGAATGTGTTGCGTTCTAAATCGCTATCAAAAACAATTTTAATTTGTTTAACAAATTTATTTTTAATTTCGTATTTAACTGTTTTTCCATTTTCAATTTGTACGCTATTTTTACTTGTGCCAAGATCTCTGTCTTCACCGTTTCTCAAAATATCGCTTCCGTTTAAGAAACTTTCTAGAGATAAATTAGAAACTTCTCTTTTAACATTTGGAATAAAACCATCATTCAACAAAATAAGTTGTTGCAATTCACCTATATGATCCAATACATCACGAGGCGAGCAAGAATATTTTTTTGCTACATATGAAGCAGTTCCAACGGCTTCTCCAAGTACAGCACATGTTCCCATAACTCTTGCTGAGGAATTTGCCATATGAGTTAAGCTTATGTTTCTTCCGGCAAAAAATAGGTTTTTAATATTCTTTGAATATAAACATCTATAAGGTATTTCATATGGTTTTGGAACATCAATATAAAAATTACTCTTTTCTCCGTCGAAACCATCAGGATTATGATCATCCATTGGCCAACCGCCATAGGCGACAGCATCGTCAAAATGCTTGCAATTTCTTATATCATTTCCAGTCAAAATATAATCGCCAAGCATTCTTCTTGACTCACGTTTTGCAGGTAAAAAACCGACGAACTCTAAATCAAAATTATCAGCATCAAATTCACCTGAATTTTTTATCGTATCCCAGACACCCATGCATATTGCAAGTAATCTTTTGTTTAAATTTTCAGCATTTTTAATTACATCAGATGCGCCGCCGATTTCAACATACCAGAAATTTTCATAAGGATTTTTTAAATCAACGCCTTTTGATTTTAGTTTTTCAACTGATATTTTTTCAGCCCAAGAAGGAGCAATAAATTTTACTTTATGATCAAGTTGTCTAGCTTGAATTAACAAGCTATTTCCCATAGTTTTATCATCTTTTTCAAAATGATTAATCATTTTTTCGCCAAAATCTTGAACGTCTTCTCTTCCGTACATAAATTTAGCATTTGTGATAGCGCAAGTGATGCTGTCTCCAGAACAATCTGCAAAATATTTGGCTTTAATATTAAACATTGTCTGAGTTGTCATTTGGAAAGCTTTAACAGAAACAATTAAATTGTTTTCTGTTTTTGCTTCAAAACAAGTTGTGTTTAATAAAGAAATAAGATTTTTTTGAGAAGTAACTTTGTTATTTAAAATTGAATTCCAAATATAGAAGTTTTTGTTTGGATTTAAATAATAATTTTCTATATTAATTTCTTCCAGAAGTCCTGTTTCTTTGTATTGTTGATTTTGGGCTCCGCAAATCCACATACGAACTTCGTTAGATGCGTTGCCTCCAAAAACAGGTCTATCTTGAATTATTACAACCTTCAAGCCGAGTCTTGCTGCGCGGATTGCACAAGACATTCCGGAAAGACCTCCGCCAATAACACATAAATCGGTTTTAATATTTCTGCTGGTTAAACTCATGCTTTTTATTTTAACTTATTTTTTGTAAATATCAATATTTACATAAAATTTAGAATAAAGGTTGCGACCTTGAAAGTAATTTTTGCAATTATTTACTTTATTAATTATTTTATATTTTGTAAAATAATCTCGAGGTAAGTTTATGAATAAGTATATGCATATGGCAATTCTCGAAGCCCGTAAAGGCATTCGCCATGGACACGGCGGACCTTTTGGTGCAGTAATCGTTAAAAACGGTGAAGTTATTGGAAAAGGCCACAACGAGGTTGTAAAAAACAACGATCCTACATGTCATGGAGAAATGATGGCAATTCACAAAGCTTGCAAAAAGCTTGGAACATTCGACTTAAGTGGTTGTGAATTGTACACAACCGGTGAGCCATGTCCAATGTGTATGGCTGCTATATTATGGGCAAATATTGAGAAAGTATATTACGGATGTAATATTGTTGATACCGAAGACATCGGATTTAGAGACAAAGTCTTCGACGAATTCAATGAAAATGGTGGTCGTGAGAAGATGGTCTTCGAGCTCGATAGAAAAGCTTGTTTAAAACTTTACAACGAATACAAAAACATTGCTGATAAAACAAATTATTAAATACTATGGCTAAGTGCAAATATTGTCACGAGTCGATCACAAGACTTGATAAAGAAGTTTGCCCATTTTGTGGATGTTTGAAACCTCTTGATGGCACAGATACATCAACACAAGATGTGACAAAAGTTATCGATCAACTTGAAAATCCGACAAAGATAAAACATAAAAAAAGGATTATTGCTGCAATATTAGCAGTTCTTTTTGGTTTCCTTGGTGCACATCATTTCTACTTAGGCAAAACTAAAAAAGGTTTACTAACTGCCTTAATTTCTGTTGGTTTCATAGGAATTTTTGGTGTAATTATATTCTTTATTGGTTTGAAGAATGCATTTGCATTCCTTATTCCATACTTCGCAGTTGAAATTATTATGTTGTTCTTTGGTTACATATACTTAACAAAGCATAGCATTCAAGATTCATACGGAGAATTCTTAGAATAATGCAAAGATACTTCGGACGAATTTGTGAAAAACAAGTTATTTTAGAGAATGACGATGTTTTTCATTTAACTAAAGTTATGAGAGCCAGAGTTGGCGAAAAAATTGAAATTGTCGACAATGGCGAAGTCTACCAAGCTGAAGTCAAAAGTTTAAAACCTCTTCATATCGCTCTTGGCAAACATATCAACGAAAAAAGTGAACTTCCAAACCATGTTATTTTAGTTGCATCTTTAGTCAAAGGCGACCACATGGATTTAATTCTCCAAAAAGCAACTGAACTGGGTGCAAGTGAGATTGTTCTTCTTTCTACTGAAAGAACAGTCGTTAAAATTAAGAAAGATGATAAAGACGTTAAATTTGCTCGTTTTAACAAAATTCTTAAAGAAGCTGCCGAGCAATGTAAACGTAAAAAAATACCATACTGCTATCGTTTAATTAACATATCCCAGCTTAAGGATATTAAAGCAGATGTTAAGCTAATTGCTTATGAGGATGAAAAGGGCTCTTCCGCATCATTCAATAAAGCTGTTCAAAATATTAAAGAGAACCAAACGATCGCGATTGTTATTGGACCTGAAGGTGGATTCACTCAAGATGAAGTTGAATTAGCTTTTTCATTGGGTTACAAAGTCGTCGGTTTAGGACGTAGAATTTTACGTGCCGAAACTGCTGCATTTTACGCTTTAAGCGTAATATCAAACTTTTTAGAGAGAAAATAATGCTTAAATTTATATCACTAGGATGCAAGGTTAATTCATACGAAAGTAACGCCTTAAAGGAGTTATTTTTATTAAACGGTTTCAGCGAGGAAACAAAGCCTGATATTGTTGTAATTAATACTTGCTCTGTCACAGCAGTTGCAGATCAAAAATCACGTCAAATTATTCGTCGTGAACGCCGCGCTAACAAAGATGCAATATTAATTGTTATGGGTTGTTACTCTCAAAAGAATGCTCAATATATTGCTAGTGAGTGTGGTGCAGACATTATTGTTGGAACAAGCAATCGTAACAAATTGGTAGATTTTGCCAAGGAGTTTATTTTTAATAAAAAACAGATAATTGCTATCGAAGAAGATCCAAGAAAATTCAAA
>JAKSUP010000181.1 GCA_024408905.1 bacterium | reverse complement strand
ACATATACAATGTTAACAAAGTATGTTGCATCAGGAAGTCCGCTCGAAGTTATCAACGGCAGAGACGTATGGTCAATCAGAACAAATTCTTACGTAGATTGTACTACAAACTTTGCGAAAACAGTTTCATATTCTGCATATGATAAGAATGGCCGTATCGTTACAACAGGAAGAAATGTTGGAAAGCACTGGTACGATATTAATACTCCGGGTTCAAGAGCTTACGAATCATATGCATTTGTTTGTACAGATAAATACTTAAGGTCATATCCAAGATATGCAGATTTATGGTACTACTAGATATTAATAAGTCATACATTATATCAAAAAGCACATTATATAAAATATAATGTGCTTTTTTTTATATAATTTTATTTATTATCTTATATCTGACGGATTAAAGTTTGGAAATTCTACTTGTGAAATTACTATATATATATTCAAAGCTTCATCAAAAGACATCCCTTTTTCGCACATTACTGCATAATTTCCTTTTGAATTATAAAAATTCATAACATAAATTTTATTTTCAGTACCGCGTATTTGTATCGGCACTCCGTTTTTTAGAGTTATTTGTTTTATGACAGGGTATTGATTATAATCTCCGCTAATATCTTTTGGCGGGTCTGACGGTGCGGCTTTTCTTATGGTTATCTCTCTTGATTGGTCTAAGAAGTAAAGAACCTCTATCATTCCATCCATTGCTCTGACTTGTAGTCCCGGGATTGCAATTGGGAATTTTATTTTTGCTACTTTCTCTGCACAAGCCATATCATTGTTGCAATATTTCCAAGGATTTGCCATTTTAGCTAATTCTGTCTCTTGTTTTGTGCAAGCAGTTAGTAAGATACAAAAAATAATTAATGATAAAAGTTTTAAATGTTTCATATTAATAATTTACCATGATAATCCTTTTAAGAAAACATCATTTGTATAATTTTTCTATCTTTGTGAAGATTAACGGATAAATTCCGGTCAAAGTAAATCCAAATAAAAACATTATGCAAAATGTAAACAAATAATTCCGTGAAATTCCCCAAAAATAATTATTCATTATATTGAATATAAAATTTAATAACAAAATTCCCAAAATACATCGCAAGACTTTTTTACGTATGCTTATATCTGTGTTAAAAGGAAAGAACCTGCGACACAGAAAAACTCCATTCAATAATCCCAAAGGATATGATAGACATATTAACGAAGCATAAATAGAGGAGTTTGGATTAACGATTAAATGCCCGTCAAAATAGTCCATCGGGTATGTCTTGTATCTTATATACCAAACGGTTGCGACAGTTAAAATGTTAATAATAGTTATAATGTAGAAATATCTGTTTTTATTTTCTTCAAGCCAATTTATAAATGGTTTTAGGATAAAAATAAGAACTATTCCTATTAAAAATCCTATAATAACGTCCTGCAGAGTATGGACACCAAGCCACATCCGAGAAAACATAATGCTTAAAATTAGTAAAATTACAAGTGTTGTAAGATATTTATTTTTATAAATAATTGCTAATCCCCCAAAAACGCTTGCGACTTTTGAGGAATGCCCACTTGGAAATGAATATCCTCCGGCACCTCTGATTGCTTCAGCAGGGGGTTTTATTTTGTCGTTTAAAATCCATGGCCTGTATACACAAGCTAACATTTTTATTAACTGTGTAAAAAACACATTTGCATAAAAAAGTGAAAAAAGATAAACTCCATCAATCAGACTTATGCACCAATAAATAGTTAAACATATTAAACTTGGGATATAAAATTCGCCAAATTTTGTCAGCCATAAAAGGAATTGATTTAATTCATTATGGTGAATTCTTATATTTTGCAGCCACAACAAAAAATCTAATTGTAGATTAAGTAAATGTGTATAACTAAAAACTTCTATCATACAAATATTATATGATAAAAATGTTTTTACTTATACCATTTTAATATTTTACGTACATCCTTTTGCCGATAAAATCTTCCCAATAAGTGCCTTTGCCGGTTGGGCTGGTATTTTGGGCAGCATAATAACTGCAAGCAATAGGGTTGCTTGATGAACAAGTATTTATACCGTTTGCTTTTTGTGTTTGGGCGCCCCAAGCAAAACCAATTTTCTGGCTGGAATCCATTTTATCGTACGTTTTGCTATACGGATCTTCAGTTCCTTCCGGAACCAGACCACCTGCTCTAAGGAAGAAGAAATTAAATATATCTACTCCTACAATATTTGGTTTTTTTATACCATTAATGTCAACACACATTCTTGGGCCATTGTATCCAGCAGCCGGATTATCATCGAAAGAATATATAATTTGATTTTTGATTAACATACGATTTGATGCGTCACAATGTTGTGAAGTGTTGCCACCCTTAAAATTCCTGATTTGGTAAAGTTGCTTACTTGTACCGGCAACTGCACTTGCATTTGTTGAAACATCTACTTCTGTACTGGACGTAAATAATTTTGCCCAATCTTCTCTGCATTTGTTTCCGTATGTGGCAGCGCATCTTGAATAAGAAATTCCATATTCGGATTGAAATGTTTTTTCGGCATTTGCAAGGGTTGCATAAGCATTATTATATGCAGCTTTTAATTCGTGAGCTTGAGTATTTGCCACAAGAGTTGGCACAGTTAATGACGCGACAACACCAACGATAGTAAGTGTTATCAATACTTCTGCCAATGTGAAGGCATTTTTAAATTTTCTTGTCATAAATTCGCTCTCTATATCTGTATTTATCAATATTATTGTAACATTTTTCATACATTTTCTGCAAATTTAGAAGTCGAAAGTTAAGATTTGTAAAAATTATTAAAGTTTTTAAAAAAAATGCCGTTAAGTATATTACCAGATAAAGGAGTCAATTTTATGGGTATTCAACCAATAAATTTTTCTATGCATAATTCTAATGTTGATTGGGAAGAACAACAAATTATTAAAAGGTTGCAAGCTTATGGCGTAACTCCAACCGGTAACAAATCTATTGATAAAGCGACATTACATAAATTAGAAGTTCAAGATGTAAAAAAATCAAGTCATGTAGAAAATAAATTTTTAACCGTTTCGCCGGAAGAACAAGAAAAAATTCACGAAGAAAAGAATAAAAATAAATCAGATTTTAATCCGGATGTAAATGTAAATTCTATGGATGGTGCAAAATTATTGGGCGAACAATTGTATCTTGCTATTCAAATGAAAAAGAAAAAAGGAATATAAAACAGAATTGATATCTATGCGAAAGAAAAAAGAAAGTCATTAGACTTCTTTTTTATTTGAAAATAGTGAACTGTCTTGATTTGCTTGCATAAATAAACTGTCACCCTGAACTTGTTTCAGGGTCTTACCAATTAAATATGTTACAATAAATCTATGAACAAGATTTATTCAGTTTACATTTTAACGAATTACAATCAAACAACTTTTTATGTTGGAGTTACAAGTAACCTATAAAAAAGGATATGGGAACATAAAAATAAACCAGCAGAGAGCTTTACTAAAAAATATAACGTGGATAGGTTAGTTTATTATGAAGTAATTGAAAATGTTGAAACAGCACTCAATCGTGAAAAACAATTAAAAAGATGGCATAGAAACTGGAAAATTAATCTTATTAAAGAAATGAATCCTGAATTTGATGACTTATACGAAAGTTTGTAAGACCCTGAAACAAGTTCAGGGTGACAAAATTTTATTATTTAAAAGTAAGTAAGTTTGGCTTTTAGCCAAACAAAAAATGAAATAATAAAGAAGGAAGTA
>JAKSUP010000180.1 GCA_024408905.1 bacterium | reverse complement strand
ATACCTGGTCTATCAATCATGCCTGCACCAACAATTGAAACTTTTGCAATTTTATCGTCAATGAATACGTCACTATGTTGTAATTCGGATTTAACTTTATTTATTACCGTAAGCGTTTTTTCTAAATCGTTTTTATCCACAGTAAAAGCGATATCATTGGTATTCATGTTTGTTCTTGCGTAAGATTGAATAATCATGTCAACTGAAATATTTCTTTTCGCAAGTCTGTCAAACAAAAATGCTGCCGTACCCGGTGTATCTTTAACGTCACAAACAACTACTCTTACTTGAGATAAATCTGATGCGACGCCTGTCACAGGTTTATGTAATTCCATTTGATCTACTCCTAATATTAAAGTTCCTAAATTATCAAGTTTAAATGTGCTTCTGACTCTTATTGGCGTATTATATTGAGTTGCAGTTTCAACAGCACGAGGGTGTAACACATTTGCTCCGACTCGAGCCAGCTCAAGCATTTCTTCATAAGAAATTTGATCGAGTCTTGTTGCGCAAGGTACAACACGAGGGTCTGTTGTGTATACACCTTCAACGTCAGTATAGATATCACATCTTTTAGCACCCAAAGCTCCTGCTAAAGCAACAGCAGAAGTATCTGAACCACCACGACCGAGAGTTGTTATTTCAAAATCATCAGTTACACCTTGAAACCCTGCGATTACAACAACTTTGCCTTCTTTTAAATGTGAACGAATTTTTTGGGTTTTTATTTTAAGTATTCGTGCTTTGGAGTGTATCTTTTCGGTAATAATACCAACTTGCATAGCATTCATGCTTATAGCATCACATCCTTCTGATTGTATAGCCATAGCCAAAAGGGCAATAGACACTCCCTCTCCGGTTGATAACAACATGTCCAATTCTCTTGAAGAAGGGTTTGGTGTAATTTCTTTTGCAAGTTTAATTAAAGCATCTGTCGTGTGTCCCATTGCTGAAACTACTACAACAACGTCATTACCAAGTTTTTTTTCTCTAATAACAGCTCTGGCAACGTGCCTTATTTTTTCTGTATCTGCTACAGAAGTTCCTCCGAACTTTTGTACAACTATATTCTTCATCTTATTTTACCTAATTAAGCTTTCTTAATTATATATATAAATAACGCTATTTACAAGAAAAATGTTCATACAAGCCACGATTTGTTCGGATTTTTCAATATGTAAACTTTTGTAAATACGAATTTAAAAAGTTGTAAAGTGTTGATTTTGTTTGTGTTACAATTGTTTTGCGTCGTATCCCATGTCGTATAAATAGCAAAAAAAATTTTTAGGGATTTTACACATGCTATACAGAGTAATAACAACTTTCACATAAAGGAGTAGAAACAATATGAAAATTAACGCAATTGAAATGCTTTCTGCAAATTCTAAAATGAATTTGAGAGCAAGAAATGAAGAACCGGTTCCTGTAGAAAACCCTGCAGGTAATTCAGAAAATGTAATGAGAGCATTGACTTTACAAGGTCAAAATAATATGGCTTTCCAAGGTAAAGCTAGTATGTTAGCAAAAAAAGGAAGGTCACTTGCTGCAGCATTAATGTTAGCAGTAAGTGCAGTTGGAGTTTCTTCACTAAATACAAGCTGTACGAAAATAGAAATGTTTCAATATCAAGATAATGAGGCACTTGTAGCGTTAATGCAACAAAATCTGGATGAAGCAAAAGCAACAAGAGAAGAAAATGCAAAATTCCAAGCACTTGTACTTACCCTCATGAATAGAATGGCAGGTAATCAAGAAGAACAAACAAAACTAATCGAATATTCTACAAAATTGTTGGAGCAAGTTGCAAATGGTCAAATAACAATGCAAGAAGCAATTGATCTTCTTAACAAACAAGTTGGGGATATCAAAGACGAACTTATATCTTTCCACAATGATTACAAAGCAAATTCTGAAAAGCAAGCTGAAGAATCTCAAAAATTGTATGATTATTTGGCTCAGATTGCAAAAAATGGTTATATGACAAACTATCAACTTTCTCAATTGATTAAAATTGATGGTGGTATTTATCAATTGTCATTAGCTCAATTAAAAGAAATTCAAGGATTGAAACAAGAAATTAAGAATACAAGAGCTGATATGAATGCAAACTTCTTATCATTGATGGAAGAATTGAATGTAAGTCAAGATGATTTATTGGCAATTCTTAAAGACATTGACCTTTCTATCAATGCAACAAAAGAAGATGTATTGAAAAAACTTGATGAAATAGAACAAATCCAAATTCAATGCAAAACATACCAAGCTAAGATTGCAAGATATGTATCATGCTTACCTCAATTAGTAACTCTTGGATATATCAACAATGCACAAAATGCTCAAATCATTAATGCGATTGGTAAAATCAGTTCAGGCGAATACAATGCAGAAGTTCTTGCAGAATTGAAAAATATTGTATCAATTCTTGACGGTATTAAAGTTGATATTGGCAACTTAAGAGCTGATATGAATAAAAACCAAACAAAAATTTATAATGCTATTATTAATGGCAACTTGGATACAGAAAAATTAGCTGAATTAATTAAGGAAAATAATGATAAAGCTGATGTTATGATTACTCAAAACAATACAATTATTGAAAAAATCAAAGCAATGGGTCAATCAGTTGCTACTCTTGAACAAATTGCAATGGCAACAGGTATGGATGTTGCTGATATTAAAGCATACTTGAAAGATCTTAAGATTGATGTAACTGTTGATGACATTGATTTAAGTGAAGTAACTGATGCTATATACAAAGCAATTGATGCAATTAATATAGGAAATGAATATGATAAGAATTTAATTTCTATTGTAAAAGCAGGATTTGCAACGCTTGAAGAAATTGCAGAAAAAACAGGGATGGATGTTGCTGATATCAAGGCTTATTTGAAAGACCTAAAAATTGATGTTAGCGTTGATGAAATTGATTTGAGTGAAGTTATAAATGCTATTAATAGTCTTAAGAAAGGAAATGATGATTTTGCTGCTAAATTGATGGCAATGTTAGATGCGAACTTTAAAGATATTGAAGCAATATTGAAGGATATAAAACAACAAGAAAAAGAGAATGGTGATATCCTAGCTTCACAAGACGCAAAATTATCATTAATCTCTGCAGCATTAGAGGCATTTAGAGCAGAAGTTGCAACTTATGATGCTGCATCATTAGCTAAGTTAGATGAAATCTTGCAAACAATTAAAGATAAAAAATGTGATTGCAAAGGTTCAGAAATTGTAGCTAAACTTGAAATTATTATTAAGAAGATTAATAACCACGAAGGTGTAATTGAAGATTTAGAAGATCTTTTCAATTAATAATCTAACTTATTAATAACAAAAAAGGGTGGCCAAAAGGTCACCCTTTTTACATAATATTTATTATTGGTACTTGTTTCCCCTCTCCCTAGGGGAGGGTGCCTGAAAGGCAGGAGGGGGTTTTACTATTTCTTTATTTTTTTTATCTATGTGCATTTTCTTTTCTTTTTTGCAAATAAAAGAAAAGAAAACGCACCCAAAAGAAAAGAAAAACAGCCACCGTTTAGAGCAACCTACGGTTGCAAGACAGAATGGATGTTGCAAGCAAGCTTGCACTTTTTTCAATTCACTTACAAGTTTTAAGTGTTACTACAAGCCCCTTCATTTACCCCTTCCCTCGCTAAGTAACGCTCGGGGTGACATAGGCGAGCGTTTTTTAGCGAGCCTAAGAGTGTGGACCTATGGTCCACAACTATCATTTGGTCAATTCACCCGAAGGGTGATGTGATATCTGCTTGGGTTTC
>JAKSUP010000018.1 GCA_024408905.1 bacterium | reverse complement strand
AAGCTTGCTTCAGGTGTAACTAATGCTTCATCGCAGCTAAGTTGATCAACAACTACTTTTTTTACTTTGTCTAATGTACTCATGTTTTTTATCCTCTTATTTATGTGTAAACACTTTTTCCAATAAAATTATACTATATAAAGATAATTTAGCAATAAAGTTAAGAAATTGTTACATGGTTGGGTTGTATGAGGTATGAATAAGGCACTAAGGCACTGAGGCACTAAGGCACTAAGGTACTGAGGAGTTAACGGTTACTCTTCTAGTTGTCGCTTGGATAAAGCTCAATAAAATTAATCTAAAACAGGGATTTAAAAAAAGGAAAGTCTTGCAGAATGTGCAAGACTCAAAAATATACATTTACCCCACTAACTTTATACCATACTTTTCCATGCCATGTCAAGCATTTTGTGAAAAGCTTGAATATAAGGAATCTAGTGGGTTTCCCCAATTTCTCCCAAAATTATTAAGTTTTTATGGCATGCCAATTTTTATAAAGGCATGCTCTATTATTGATTGTTTAATGCTAGTTTCTCTCTGACGAGAGTTTCTATTTCGTTTAATATAGCAGGATTTTCTGCTAAATATTCTTTTGATTTATCCCTTCCTTGTCCCAGTTTTTCTTCTTTATAGCTAAACCAAGAACCTGCTTTTTTCACAATATCCAAATCAACAGCTACGTCTAAAATATTACCGATTTTGCATATACCTTTTCCGAAAATAATATCAAATTCTGCTGTTCTGAAAGGAGGAGCTACTTTGTTCTTTAATACCCTAACTCTTACATGGTTTCCGATATCTTCGCCTTCACCTTTCAAACCTTCTGTTCTCCTGATTTCCATACGTACAGAAGCATAGTATTTCAGTGCATTACCACCTGTTGTAGTTTCAGGGTTTCCGTACATAACACCGATTTTTTGTCTTAACTGGTTAATGAAAATTACAGTTGTATTTGTTTTCCCGATAACACCTGTAAGTTTTCTTAAAGCTTTTGACATAAGTCTTGCTTGTAATCCCATTTGTTGATCTTCCATTGAGCCTTCTATTTCAGCTTTTGGAACAAGAGCTGCAACAGAGTCTACAACGATTATATCAACTGCGCCTGAACGAACAAGTTCTTCTGTAATGTCAAGAGCTTGTTCTCCTGTATCAGGTTGTGAAATCAAAAGTTCATCAACATTTACTCCCAAATTTCTTGCATATTCAGGGTCAAGAGCGTGTTCTGCGTCAACGAAAGCTGCAATACCACCTTTTTTCTGACATTCTGCAACGATATGTTGTGCCAAAGTTGTTTTACCTGATGATTCTGGGCCATAAACTTCAATTATACGGCCTCTTGGAATTCCTCCGACACCAAGTGCAACATCAAGAGCTAAAGCTCCTGTAGGAATTGTTTCTACGCTTACAGCCGGCTTGTCGCCAAGCTTCATAATTGCGCCTTTGCCAAAATCTTTTTCAATCTTTTCGATTGCTAATTTGAGCGCTTTATTTCTTTCCTCTGATACAGGTATAGTTTCTTCTTTTGCCATAATTTCACTTCCCAAGTTTCATACAAACTATTACAATAATTACACTAATCCCTTGATGGGCATGTGTACAAATTATAATAAAATGCTATCTTCTTCTTTTTTAATATAAAAACCACACAACAATGGTTTAAAACTATTTAACATATTTTTAAGTTTAAAGTTTTCTTTATTTAATTCGTTAACTTTATTTTTAAGATTTTCGTTTTCGGTTTTGCAACGAACAAGTTCAAGGACAACATCATCCATGCCTTCAAGCTTTTCATCAATAACTTTTGTCATAGAGGTTGTAATATTATTTTCCATTTGAGTAAGAGTATCGATTAAGTTATTAACAACCATTTGTGATTGAGGTTTTGAAACAACGGATAAAGCTTTCTTTTCATTCATTTCTGCAATAACAGATGTTTTTGCGTTTCTTAACTTTTTAACTTCATCTATAGAAAAATAGATTTGACCTCTGGAATCTTTTTTAGGATTAACAGAAGTTTTTTTACAAAGTTCTACAATCTCTCTATTATCAACGTTTAAAAGCTTTCTGACATCATTAGGTAACAAAACTTTATCTTGATTTGTGCTCATTAATTTCCAACCCCTCGTTTCTCATCGTTACAATGAATATTGTAATGAATAAAAAAAATAATTTCTACTATTTGTAACATTTTGTTTACTTTTTATATCAACAAAAACAAATTATTTTTTTAAGTTTTTTAGTGATAGTATAAATACATATAAGTACATGAACAAGGGGTATGAAATATGTCATTAAAAATTAATCCTATAAGAAGACCTTTCAAAATGATGTTACAATCATTTAAAAAATCATCTAAAGTACAAAATCCTGCTACAAAAAATATTATCAGAGATTCTCAAGGAGTTCCACAAAAGGTTATTCTTAACGGAAATCAAGTTTATACATATAACGGAAAAGAAGTTATAGAAGAAACAGATGGTGTATTAAAACATCACCATTTTTCATTATGGGAACAATTGACTAAATAAAACTATTTATTTTTACTAATCGCGCTTATCATAGTGTTTTTAACTTCTTCAAAGACACCGTTCCAATCGCCAATAGCTTTTTGACGGAATAATTTTATACTATTGTACCAATCGCAGTGGCTCAAATCTTCGTGCCATCTCCAATTAACTTCGTATGGTAAAATTACAAAGCATGGTTTTCCCATAGCGCCGGCAAGATGAGCTAAAGATGTGTCATTACAAATTATAAGGTCAAGGTTTTGTATTGCAGCAGCAGTTTGTCCGAAGTCGATTAAGTCTTTTCCGATATCTATAATGTTTGTTTTGTCGGTTAATTGTTTAATATCTTCTGAACCTTCAAAGGTTTGGAATGAATAGAATTGAGTATTTTCAATATCAATTAGTGGCAAGAACATTTCTGCAGGAATTACTCTATCTTGGTCATAATATGTATTTCCTTGCCATTTTATACCTATTTTGAGCTTTTTGTTGTCAAAGTATTTATGACGGAAATCTTCTGTTAAATCCGGATTAGCTTTTATGTATCCTTCAGGAGAGGCAAAAACATTATCTCCTTTCAAGCCTAAAAGGTATGGTAAGCTTAGTAAAGGGGCATGAACATCAAAACTAAGATTTTGTTCAGGAATAAAACCTTCAATGAGTTCATCAATTCCCAAACCACTTTCCTCAAATAATGGTACTAAAGGTTTTTGTGGGTAGAATATAAGTTTCTTGCAACGGTTTTTAAGTAATGGAAGATATCTTGAAAACATTATGACGTCACCATATCCTGCTTCATAATATACAAGAATAGTTTTGTCTTTTATGTTTTCACCATTCCATAGCCTATCCAAAGAGCATAAATTCGGATAAGTTCTGTTTTGTAATGCAACAGCCGTTTCTTTACAAAGTCTTTTCTCAAAATACTTTAATCCTTTGGTATAATCTTTTACACGCATTAATGCCAAAGATAAAAAGTATTCTGTTTCTTTATCGTTCGGATTTAATTTATTACAAATTTTCATTGCATCAAGACCGTTTTTACACTGTCCCTCGATATTATATATATGAGCAAGGTTGAACCAGGCTTGATATGAAGACGGATTAATTTTTAATGCTTTGTCATAATATTTTATGGCTTGCTTGTTTTGTTTTAAATTTTTATATGCAACGGCAATATTGAACATTAGGGAGAAATTATTTGGGAATTTTGTGCAAATAATTTGTTCACATTCAGTTATTTTTTCATAAAATTTGCCACGAATATAAGCTTGGAAAAGGGTTTCATAAAAATATGCTTCAGGAGAAATAGAAATAGCTTTTTGTGACCATTCAACTGCAGAATTAACATCATTTTGCTGTAGTTTTAGCACCCCTAACAGGTTACACACTTCTGCGTTCTCGCTGCTTACAGAAAGAGCTTCATGGTAAATGTTCTCTGCTTCTTCCAAGCGTCCGGTTTGATGTAACGAAAATCCTTCATTTATAATTTCTTCAATTGTAGGCATAACATTTTCCCCCTAATACCAATTATAATAACCATTTGAAAATTGTAACCATATATTTATAGGATATATGGTTGGGTGTTCATCAAAATATATATTTTAATGTATTGAGTTTTAATTAATTTTATATTTTTTCTTTGGGCATTTCTTTCTCTTTGTTGCACAGTAAAGAGAAAGAAAGCTCCAAATAAAATAAAAGAAAAATAAAACCCTCACACTACCCTGTCTTGAATTATTCGGGTTCTCGTCGGAGTAACGTCCGACTCGAACTTACGGGTTTGGCTTCGCCTGCACCCTTCCGAAAATTCGCTCCCCCTAGGAGAGGTAAACATTACTGATATAACAAAATATATAATTTGTTTAATAAAAAAGTTTTGCGTTAGTATTTAGCCAAATACTTATTAATCTCCCACTCGGAGACATCTGTTCTGTAGCTGTCCCATTCGATTTCTTTGGCTGTTAAAAATTCTTCTAAAATATGTTCACCAAGTGCATTTTTAACAATTAGAGAATTTTGCATACAAACTAATGCTTCTTTTAAACTTCCTGGTAATGATTCAATTCTAAGGCGTTTTCTTTCTTTATCCGTAAATTTATAAATGTTTCCATCAACAGGTTTTGGAGGCTCAATTTTGTTTCTGACACCGTCAATACAAGCTGCTAAAATAGTTGCAAATGCTAAATACGGGTTGCAGCTAGGATCAGGTGAACGAAGCTCAACTCTTGTAGAAGCTCCACGTTTAGACGGAACTCTCAAAAGGGCGCTTCTGTTTGCCAAAGACCAAGCCATATAAACAGGTGCTTCATATCCCGGAACCAATCGTTTGTAACTGTTTACCGTTGGGTTAAGAATTGCCGTTATACTTTTAATATGTTTCAAAAGTCCACCAATTGCATATCGTGCAGTTTCAGAGAGTTGGAACTGTGCATTTTCATCATAAAAAGCATTTTGTCCGTCTCGAGCTAATGATATATTACAATGCATGCCTGAACCGTTTATTCCGTAAACCGGTTTTGGCATAAATGTTGCATGCAATCCATACTGTGCTGCGATAGCTTTAACAGCAATTCTAAATGTCACAACATTATCGGCAGTTGTTAATATGTCTGAATATTTAAAATCTACTTCGTGTTGACCATCAGCACCTTCGTGGTGAGAAGCTTCAATATCAAAATCCATTTCTTGTAATGTGCTTACGATATCAGCCCTAACGGCTTCTCCTAAATCGTCAGGCCCCATGTCATAATATCCTGCCCTGTCGTGGGTTTTTGTTGTAATTTGTCCGTCTTCATCTCTTTCGAACAAGAAAAATTCAGCTTCAGGACCAATATTCATTGATAATCCGAGATTTTGAGCTTCTGCCATTAATCTTTTTAAATTACATCTTGGACATCCCTCAAATGGTGTTCCGTCTGCATTATAAATATCACAAATTAATCTTGCAGAATTCTTCCCATCGTTTTCTTGCCAAGGAAGAATTTGGAAAGTATTTTTATCAGGATGGAAAAACATATCTGATGTTTCTATATTTCTAAAACCTTTTATAGAAGAACCATCAAGCATAATTTCGTTATTTAAAACCCTGTCTATATGTTCTGAAGGAACAGCAAGGTTTTTAACCTGTCCGTTAATATCAACAAACTGCAGTTTTATAAATTGAACATTATATTCTTGTACAATGCGTTTGATATCTTCATTTGAATAACTTTCTCCATTCATAGGAACATGATTAAAATCCATAAAAAACCTCTCATAACTTACTTATTCTATAGTATAAAAATACCGTATTTTCTTTAAAAGGTCAATGTTTTAAGCAAAATTAACAGTTTTAGAATATAATAGTTTTATGAAAAAGATTTTGGAGTCCTTATTAGATTTAATCTATAGGAAAAAATGTTATTTTTGTGGAAAATCAAAAACTTCATTAAAAATGTGTCCTGATTGTTATGCAAAACTTGAATTTTGTGAACATGGTGCAAACAGAGTTATTGACGGTGTTGATGTATATTGTGCAGGGTTTTATACAAAAGAACTGCAAAAACTTATCAGGGGAGTTAAATATCATAAGCAAAGGGAATTGGCCTATTATCAAGCAAAATTTATGTATGATTACCTAAAACAAATCGGAAAATTAAAAGAAGAATATGAATTAGTTCCTGTTCCTTTGCACAAAAATAGAATTAAAAAACGCAAATATAATCACATGGAGCTTGTTTGTGAAGAACTTTCCAAGCTTACCGGATGGAAATGTAATTATAGTTTGATTGAAAGAATTAAAGATACAAAACCTCAATATAAATTAACGAGAAAAGAGCGTCTGCAAAACCTTTCTCAAGCTTTTAAAGTTAACAACTCCTTCTATAACGGTACAAAAGTATTATTAGTAGACGATATTTGTACAACGGGCGCGACGTTTGAAGAAATGATTATGTCTCTAAAAACGGCAAATATTTCTAACATAACTTGCTTTGCTACATCAACCCCTGTGTAACAAAAACCATGTTATTACTGTATTTTGCCCCATATATGTAACGAATTGTAACAAAACTGATAAAAACTCTAAAGTTTTTTAGAAAAATGTCGTTAACACAAATGTAAGAAAAAAGAAGTGAAAGCGAAACAGAATATCTGTATAAGCTGTTGACAAGAGGTATGTTATGGTACGTGACGAACACGAAATGTTAGTTGAATTCTCAGAAATGACGGCATTCGATTTTAATTCAAAGGAGTACAAAGAAATCAGAGAAGATTTTAAAGAATGTGAAAGGGCAGTAACGGGATTTGAATGGCTAGTTAAGAATTTCGTGAAGTGTTTTAAACAACAAGCTGTTGTTTAGGGATTTATTTTATATCAAACGATAGAAAGGGTATGCGCTATGTCATCAAAACAAGATTTTAATAATAATTGCTTCTCCCCAAATTGGCTTGAGGTTGATTTGGAGAATACGACAAGACAGGTAACAAAGGAGGAACGCCTAGAGAGCAAACAACGCAAAGATTTAAAAACATTATTAAGAGAGCTTGATGAAATCAAGCAAAACATTGAAAATGTAGCTGAGAAGCAGCACAGATTAGCAAATCTTATGGGTTTTTACTCAGGAACATTTGCACAATAGTTAGCAGTGAGAGTGTCCAAAAAATCATGGACACTCTCTTTTTAGTGTTTTAACTATTTTGTTTGTTGAACAGGTCTTTTGATTGGAGGATGTGCTTTTCTGTATCTATTACGTCCTTCTTTTTTCATATTTTTCAATATTTTCTTCTGGTCTGCTGTCAAAATAGATTCAAAATCTTTCATATTTTGTTGTCTGATTTTGTGCATTTCTTTTTGAAGTTCCTTAAACTCGTTATCAAGCTTAGTCAATTTTTCTTCCTGAGTTTTAACATCTCCTCTTGCTTTTTTGATAGCAAAAGCTTCTTGTCTGTTTTCCTTGATTTGTTTCATAATAGGAGCCAGTTTTTCATGAGCTTGAGTTCTGAATTCTTTTGCTTTTGCTTTTTGTTCATCAGTTAAATTTAGTTTTTGCTCAAATGCTGCTTCACGTTCAGCTTTCATTTTTTGCATTTGTTCCTGAGTTATTACAGGTCTTTGTTTTTTTGGAGTAGTTTTTGTATCTGCTGCGTATGAGCAAGCTGTTGTGAGGACTACTAAACTCAATAAAATTGCTAATTTTTTCATAATTTACACCTCTATTAATTCTGATAACTTTTCTGCTAATTCTTTTTTTGCATTGAATATTCTTGATTTTATTGTACCTATAGGACATTTTAATTTTTGTGCTGCTTCTTCGTACGTATAGCCTTCTATTTCACAAAGCATAATCGCTTCTTTTAATTTTGGTTTTAAACTTTCAACTGCATTTATTATTGTTTGTTGTCTTTCTGAAATTAGAATTGAAGATTCCGGAGTCAATTTTTTATCCTTTATACATTCCAATTCATAATCATCTGATGTTGTATTTTCGGAATTTCTAAAAGAGGCAGATTTCAAATAATCTTTTGCAACATTTTTTGCAACTGTTGATATCCAACTTTTAAAATTTCCACGTTCTTCGTATTTACTTGAATTTTTCCACACTTTTACATAGACCTCTTGTTCAACGTCTTCGTTATCTTGTTTTGTTATTAAACGTATTATGTTTTTTACATTTTGCTTGTTTGAATTTATCAGTTCGTTAAAATTCATTAATCCACCATTAATAATCCATCGTCATCCACTGGGAATCCTAAATCTTCTGCTGAAAGCGTATCTCCGTACACTATAGAATCCACAACGTCCGTATCATTATATACAATTGTGCTTGTAGTGCTAAATATTACAAGGAAAAATGCTGCACAGATTGCTTTAAGTTTTTTAAATCTTTGTTTTTTACCCTTGTAATACAATTTGACTTCACTTAATAAATCCGAAACCTTTTGCATTTTTTCGTGTTCATGCTTACATTCTTCGCAAGATTCAATATGTTCTTGCAATGTTTTTTCATCAGAAAAAATAAATAAGCCTTCATATTTTGAACATTTATTATCCATATTGTTTACCTCTTACACTAGTATAACGAAATTCATAAAAAAATGTTCAAATATTAAGTTTATTTCCCGAAAACAGGTGGTGGTTGGATGTATAGAGGTTTTAAACTCCCCCAATTTGTTTCTGCATTATTCTCAAGTTTTTCCAAAGCTAATTTTGCTAAAATTTCCCCAAGTTCGTAATTTTCTTTTTGATAACTTACCAACCTTTTTGCTTTGCCGTTAAATCTTTCATAAAGGTTGTTATCTGTTACTAAAACACGACCTTCAACAATTTTATCAACTTCTTCAAGTTCAATTGCCCCGAGAATTTTACCATCATAAACATAGGCTTTGTTTTTTCTTGCATCAAGTGCGACCAAATTATTTCCGTCATTTACCCCTGAAAGTATTTCAAGCGAAGAAACTCCAATAACTTTAATATTAAGCTGTTGTGCTAACATTCTTGCAACGGTTGTACATGCTCTTATTCCCGTAAAACTTCCGGGGCCGATATCTGTACAAATACAATCCAAATCTCTTGGAGTCAAATTTTCTTCTTTTAATATTTCAACGATTGTAGAAATCAAATATGCAGAATGATAATTTTCATCATTTGATAAAATAACTTTGTTTTTAAATTCTTTTCCGTTGAAAAGTGTTATATATGTTTTATCCAAACAAGTATCAAAAGCTAACATATTCATTTTTGCAAGCCCTCTATAACAAAATTGTATTTATTTCCAACTGTCTTAAATTCATAATTTCTGCTATCGTCATCATCATAAGTAACATTTATTTCAATTCTTTCAAATGGCAATTCGCCCTGCGAAAATTCAGCCCACTCTACAAAAGTGATTTTTCTTCCTTCTGAATATTCTCTGAGTTCGTCTGCAATAGTTGAAATTCCTACATTTTCTAAGCGATATAAATCAAAATGATAAACAGGGATAGATGCTGAATGATATTCATTTAAGATGACAAAACTCGGACTCGTAACTTTTTCTTTAACTCCGAGTGATTCTGCGACAAGTCTTGTAAAAGCAGTTTTTCCTGCTCCTATTTCGCCATAAAGGTTAATAAAACAGCCTTGTTCTTTTACTAAACCGGCAAATTTTTCGGCAAGTTTTTGGGTATCATTAATTGTTTTACATTTTTGAACGAATTTATTTTCCATAAAACTATATTACATCAAGCATAAAAGGTTGAACAGAGATAATAATTAATTGACACAGACCTGATTTCGGCCATTTGTTTTTGCATCATATAAAGCCTTATCTGCTCTTTCGAATAATATTTCGCCGGTTTCGTTCCCGTCGTACTCTGCAAGTCCCATACTTATTGTGACATTTATATCTTTTTGATTTTCTTCGTCTTTATTTATTGTTATCTTCTTTGCTTCAACAGATTTTCGCAGACGTTCTCCTACAACTTTTGCCTCATCAATTTTTGTAAAAGGTAAAAGTACGGCAAATTCTTCACCACCATATCTTGAAGGGATATCAGATTCTCTTAACGCTTCTTTAATAGTGGCTGCAACTTCTCTCAGTACTTCGTCACCGGCTGCATGACCATACGTATCATTAACCTTTTTAAAGAAATCAATGTCTATCATCATGGCACACAAAGGATTATTTTGACGTTTTGTTATTGCGATTTCTTGTTTTAAGCGAGTTTCAAACTGGCGTCTGTTATTAAGATTTGTAAGTGCGTCAAGTGTTGCATATTGTAATATTGTTGAATATGTATTTGCACGATTAATAGTTGCAGCTGCTTGTCTTGTAAGTTGTTCCAAGTAATCTATGTCACGCTTAGAAAGTTTTTCAATTGTACTTCTTGCAACGATACAACCTGTTATTTCATCATCAGTTCTTAGTGGGAAAGCTCCGATTTTATCATCAGCAGTTAATGTATAATTAAATTCTTCATCAAGATTATTTAACACATCATATACTCTATCATCTTTACAAGCCTTTGGCCATACAAGATTAAATGTGCCTTCTCGCTTTAAGAAAACATAAATTAAATGGTCTGATATAAATCTATCAAGCATTTCACCAATCAAAGGCACAATATAATTCAATTCATACTGCGTTTCAATAAGTTTTGCGATATTTTTCATTGAATCATGGAATTCAACATTTATTTGAGATTGCTCGTTCAAGACAATATTTTGAAGTTTTAATGAAATCTGCGCACCAAAAATTTTCATTAAGAATAAAAATTCCATATCAACGGAAGTATTTTCTTCAAAATCAATATTAATTATTCCAAAAACCATACCATCTTTAACAATTGGCATAAATAGTTTTTCTATTTTAAAACTTATTTCACTTATGTTCTGTGGCAATTTGTATGCTTTATCATTGATTACAAAGTCATTTCCGTGAATGTTTTCATATGCTTTATAAATAAAATCTTTAATATCACACTGTAAAACTTCATCAATCACACACCAATTTTGTGCATAATTTCTAAGTGTAGAAGTATTCGGATCAAAAACATAAACATTCAAATCCTTTAAAGTTGTATAATTCCCAAGAACTGTTTTAAGTTCTTCGACAAGTTCATAAGAATCCAATTCTTTTGTCAATATATCTGTTGTTTTTGTTAAAAATACTAAATTCTTATCATCCATTATTCGTCTGCATCTTCCTTGAAATAATTATATCCTGCACAAGTCTTGAAATTTTTTAACATTATCTTATCAAATTCTTCATCAGGAACAATCTTGCCGTTTATATATGTGTAGCTAATTGCACCTGTTGGTTCATCCGTAAGTTTTTCTGCATAATATTCATCACTTGTTATTAATCTTCTTGTTACTTCGTTTAACAAATTAAAAATATATGTTGTTTGTAAAGTTGAGGATGTCGGTGATTCAGAAATTAATATTGCAGCTTTTTGAAGTTCTGCAACGGATTCTCTGTTTTTATTCATCCCACGCAAAAGCACAGCCAAATTATAATGACCTTCAAAGTTCATTGGTAGAATTTCTATCGCTTTACAATAATCAAGTCCGGCAGGTCTGTATTCTCCTCTTAAATGATGTGCAACAGCTCGGTTGTAATATATATCATGATTCTCACCTAAGAATTTTAGCGATTTTGTATATGCTTCAATTGCTTCACCTCAATATTTATAAGCCAAATATTGCTTTTCAAGTGGCAAATACAAGGCTTTTTGACGCCAAGCTACACCTTTGTTAAAATATGCCAAGCCTCGATTTCCCTTAATGCTTTTCACATTACTGTATACCCAAGGTATCCATAATTTTAGCAATCTTATTTGGGTTACGGTGTCAAATTGTTTTATTGCATCATCAAAAAATCCTAAATCTTCAGAATATACAATTCCTAAATTCATTCTTGCCATAACAAATTTCGGATTCGCCTCTATTGCGTGTTCATATGCGTCAACTGCAGCATAATAATCCTCATGAACGGCATAAATATTTCCTAAGTTAAACCAAGCCTCATAATGCTGTGGAAACAAATCCAAACCCCTTTGGTAATAATTAATCGTTTGTCCCATGTTGTCAGCACTATATGCCTGATCACCTTTATAAATATAATACATACCTTTTGCGTGGTGATATTGTTCTATAAACCAACTTTTATAAAAATATCCCACCCCTACAAGTATAAGGATAAGTACTAATGGAAACAGCTTTCTAAAAAATCTTCTCATAGCTTAAATTATACTCGATTTTCAACTATTGAGCAATCTTTTGTCTGTAAATTGAATTTGAGCCTTGGCAAGTGATAAATAACATATTCCCGTTAATATGTAATCCATAAGGTTTTGCTAAGTTTGAAACAAGGACACTTACGGCACCTTGAGGTGTGATTTTTAAAACATTATTAGCATTATAATTTGATACATAAATATTGCCCAAATAATCGCTAACCAAACTTATCGGCCCAGAAATCTGTTCACTTTTTACAAATACAATTCTCTTGTTATCCGGAGTTATCTTAATAATGGAGTTATCGGAAAAAGTTGAAACATAAACATTTCCTTGCCCGTCTGTTGTAACACCTGTTGGAGAAACTACATTTTCATATACTCCTGTTTGAGTAGCAACTTTTGATACAGGATTATATTGTTGTGGTGGTAAATTTGTATGAACTCTGATGGATTCTGCAAGTTCTTGTGCATTTTGATAATATCTGTCAGAACTTGGAATAAGTTCTATATATTTTTTTGCAGATGTGTAATCTTCAATTTTTGCAGACAATGATGCCATTTTGTATATAACTTCATAATCATTAGGGTTGCGAAGATAAATCTGCTTGAATATGCTTAAAGCTTCAGCATCTTGTTTTAAGTAATTGATACCACTATATGAGATACTACTGTTGTTATTACTATTTTCTGTCAGATTAT
>JAKSUP010000179.1 GCA_024408905.1 bacterium | reverse complement strand
CCTTGTCTGTAACATCTAATTTTTCATATTTTGAAAATTTAACAACAGCTTTAGGATTATTAACATTTATTGTTTCATCCGTTGATGGGATATAAATCTTTACTATTCTTGCTTGAAAGTTTGCATCCATTTTAGCAACCTTTGCCTGAGAAACTTTAGTTACTTCAAGAAAAATTTGTGTACCTTTTTCAATTGGTCTTACATTTGGGAATTCATAATTATCGTTTATTACAACACTAAACTCTCTTGGTGGATTGTCAGTAGAAAAATCCTGTTCGAATTGAACGGTCATTTTATGTGGAACATAATCTACAGCATCTGCAAATACTCGTGAATTACTAAATATCAAACTCATAAATAAAACAAACAAAATTCTAAAAAAATTTTTCATAATGCCTCCTAAATTTATTTTACAATACATTTATATTATACATATATTAACAGAAAACAAACAAAATTGTAACAAAATTTCCAACTAATTTCAAAAGGGACTTTACAAAAAAAGTCACTTTATCCATAAATGAAAAATACAACCCCGAAACAACGCCATTATCTGCCTTTGAAGCCAACTTTCCGAAAAATCGTTTTACCCGTTGCTAATTAACACTCGATTTGATGATTATTAACCGTTAAATTGATTATTTTGTCTTAATTAGACAGCTTTTTTAGGAGCAATAGTTATTTCAAAATCTAAATAATTTAATATCTTTGTAAGTGTATCTAATCTTGGAGCTGTTTTAACTTCTCCATTTAATAGTTTTAAAATATTACTACGATTTAATTCTAAATCTTTAGACATTTTACGTACAGAAACATTGCGAACTTCAATAACTTTTTCCAATGAAGCAAAAAATGCGTTAAAATCACCATCTTTAATATATTCATCTAATGCAACTTGTAACCATTCAGCTTGTTCTGACGGTTCTTTTAAACTTTCTAATAATTCATCATTGAAATTTATGTTTTCTTTAAGAATTTTATTTATATTAAGTTTAGTCATTGTTCAAATACCTTTCTTTAAATTCTGAATAATAATCATTTGCTTTTTTAATAGTTTTAGTTTGATTAGACTTATCACTACCTGCAATTATTAATACTAAAACATTATCAAGTTCTTTAAAGTAAATTCTATAACCTTTATTTGTAATAAATCTTAGTTCTGATAGTTCGCTATTTTGTAATGTTTTATAATCACCATAATTACCTTGTTGAACTCTTAGTAGTCTTTGTTTAATCCTTTTTTGTTCAATACTATCTAATTTATATAGCCAATCCAAAAAAGGACATTTATTTTCTTTTGTTGTGTAATAAACAATTTCTTTCATACTAACATGGTATCTTATAACATACCACTTGTCAATGGGTAAAATAATATTGTTTGTAAATATTTTGTAATAATCAGGCAAATTTTCATGTATTTATGACTTTATATACACATGATAGAAGTGATTTAATAGTGTGCTTATTACGGGAAGTAGGTTTAAATGAACATTACAGGTGAAACAGGCATTTATAATTCAGCTACAAGAGAAGGCTATACAAGAAATGCAGCCTACAATGTTATGCAGCATGATAAACAAGTTAAAGCAAGTAACAATAAAAATCTTGATGAGATTGAGTTTGAGAATATAAGATATTCTATGTTACAACAAGCAACTAAAGATGAGTACATCAAAGATGCTAAGATTTATGCAGATGAAAGCATAAAGGCATTATCAGATAGAGGTAAGGTATCCAAGGATGACTTTATACCTAAAGATGTTATTCCTGCTATGCGTGAAATGCTAACAAAGTTTTTTGACGTAATAGACTTAAATAACGACGGGTACATTGACCTTAATGAGAATGCTGCTCACGTTATGATAATGGACTGTGCCAAAATATCTGATAACTTAGAAAATGTTACAATGGAATATGCAGATGGTGTAATTGATAGTCATAATAAGAAGAACATAGATAGGTACATATTAGAAAAACCAGAGCAAGCAAAACAGTTACTAAAAGAACAGAGTATATAGAGTAGTAGTTTGAGTTTTCAACCCAACAAAATTTTCAGTGCAAATTTGTGCAAAAGTGTGCAAGAAAAGTGTATTTTGTGCAAGTTTATAATCAAACAACTTCCGGCCATATTGTCATTCCGAACTTGTTTCGGAATCTCACCAACTTGGCGTGTCTATTACATTCTGGCAAGATCCTGAAATAAATTCAGGATGACATTTTACGATTTATTTCCGACTCAAAACGGTCATTAAGATATAGCCAGACAAGGCTCTGCCTTGTGGTGGTTCTCATCCACAACAAAAAATAGATCAAAAGGCCTCTTAACTGGTTGTAAATTAACATTTGGTTTGAGATTTTTTAACAGTAGGTTTGAGAATTTCCATTGATGATTTTATTTCATTAAAGACATATTAACAATAGAATAACGTTGTATTAACTTGTTTAAACAAGCATTTAATTCGTTTTGAGAATTTATTCCAGCGATATGTGAACTACCAGTACCATAACTTTTACCATCTTTGGTAGTGTATATTGATAAAGAACATTCACCTGAAGCAGTTTTTTGTTTAACTTCGTATGGTTTATAACACATACCTTTTTTCATTAATTCAGAATCATAAAAACCATGATTACCTTGTCCATCGTTACATATATATGAATCGGCAAAGACATTCAAAGTAAATAAAAAAAATAAAATCAATAAAATATATATAGGATAAGTTCTTTTCATAAATTTCCCTTCTCTTACGGTATTTTCATAGGTTTTTAAAACTTTGTTTTGATTTGTCCATGTATTTTGTCAATTTTACTAATTGATATTATAAAGGTTATTAGTGCAAAAATTATACCTATAAACTTATATAATAAATTTATAAAAATATGTTCATATTCATTCTCGTATATTTTATTATTTTTTAAATCATTATTTATAGAAGATAATTCTCTGAAACATGGTTCTTTATAAGTATAGTTGAATATATATTGCCCTTGTAACTCTAGCATATATCTTTTTTCATAATCACCATTTTTTGTACGATATTTTTCCTCATGACAATAAAAATCATTATTTCCTTCTAATGTAAATTTTTTATTACTATTGCCAAGTAAATTTATTCTTGTAATAGAACATTTATTATCAACGCAGTATAATTTTGTCTTAAATGATGACATAAAAAACAAAGTAAATGTTATAGCAATAAAAATACTCAAAACAATAGCTTTTGATATAGCTCCATTATATATTTCAAAATTTGTATTATTGCCTACGGTGTTAGTTTTTAATGAATATTTCATAACATTTATTGTAAATTAGGGTTAAAAATAATGCAATAAAATTGTAGAAGTTTCAATTTACTCAAAACGGACTTTGCCAAAATTACCATTTCAACCGTACAAGGCATGAACTCCCCTAGACATAGGCTATTATTTTATTACAACCACTTACCCAAAATTACCGTCTTAACCGTGCGACCATTAAAAGAGTAATTTCGTCCTTTTTTGTCACACTTCAAACGATTACTTCCTACCCCTACAACCCCTTAAACAAGCCGATTACCCAAAAATTTCACCTTAGTCGTGCAAATCAAAACGGACGATAAAATACAATGACATTTTACGATTTATTTCTAACTCAAAACGGACATTAAGATATAGCCAGACAAGGCTCCACCTTGTGGTGGTTCTCATCCACAACAAAAAATAGATCAAAAGGCCTCTTAACTGGTGGGCAGGGGTAAACATACAAAAAAGCTTGTAGTATTGCCTACAAGCTTTTAAAATTTGGGCAGGGGTGGATTGTCTTGGTCGTTCGCATTAAA
>JAKSUP010000178.1 GCA_024408905.1 bacterium | reverse complement strand
TGCTTTATTAATAACAACATTGTTTTTAGGTCAAATAAGCTATGGCGCAAATATTGATGTTGCAACGACCATGCAATCACAACCGGAAAACCATGATAGAATTTGGGCAGGCGCATTTCAACTTGCTTGGAATGATTTACGTAAGAAAACTATACACGCTCAAATTCGTTTTCCTGAAGGGACACCAACAGCAGCAATAGAATTAAATCAGGGACTTTTTTCTACAACTTATGCTCCAAAGGGGTTTTATTATAAATTAGCAAATTACGTAAAACCAAATACAAAACAAAAAATCGCAAAAGCAATCTCTAAAAAATTTAATGAAACAAGTGAAATATTAAATTCTGTCGAAATGACACCTGCTAAAAAAAGATATTTTGCATACGCGATGTTTAAAAAAGATTTTCTATATGCAGAGCCTTTCGAAAATTTGGGCAAATCTAATTTTGGTCTGGAACAAACTGCAGAATATTATGGTCTAAACAAAAATGCAGATGAAAACTTAAGACGTAACGTAAAAGTTTTATTTTATAACAGTCCTCACGATTATGCCGTAAAATTACTTGGTAATAATGAAGAAGATATCGTTCTATATCGCAGCGTTTCAAATAAACCTTTTAACTATGTTTATGGTGATATTTTGAGAAAATCAGAAAATTTCGAAGGAATTAAAATTTTTACTGAAGAAGATACGCTTAAAGTTCCCAAAATATACGTTTCCGAAAAAGTCAATTATACAGAATTTTCAGATAAGCGTATAAAAGGAACTACAAGATATATAGATAGCGCTTTTACAGATATCAAGCTTAGTATTGACGGATCAGGGATTATTCCTAAGAAAAGGAAGAAGGCTCCAAGTTTAATTGTTAACCCTAAATATGAGATTATTCCAAGAGATTTTTCTTTCGACGGGACATTCTTTATATTCATTAAAGGCAGATATAGCTATAGACCTTATTGTGCCGTTAGAGTAAATGATATAAGCAACTTCCAATAATCATTATTTGTATTATATTTTGTCTTTACATTTGAGGCTTTTTTTTATACTATATAAAGAAAGAGAGGATATTCTAATGGTTGAAAATAAATATAAACGTGTATTATTGAAAATAAGTGGAGAAGCATTACTTGGGGAACAACAATTTGGTATTGATCCAAAACCTGTTGAAATGATTGCAAGTGAAATCAAATCTATATATGAACGTGGTGTCGAAATCGCAGTTGTAGTTGGTGGAGGCAATATTTTCCGTGGAATGAAAAACAGCGCCGCTCTCGGAATGGACCAAGCTTCAGGCGATTATGTCGGAATGCTTGCAACAGTTATGAATGCTGTCGTTCTTCAATGCGCATTGAAAAAAATAGGTGTTGAATGCAGGGTTCAAACAGCTATTGCAATGAACCAAATAGCAGAACCGTATTTGCGCCACAAAGCAATAAGACATTTGGAAAAGCAAAGAGTTGTTATTTTCGCAGCAGGAACAGGCAACCCATTCTTTACGACTGATACGGCATCAGCTTTAAGGGCTTCCGAAATGAACGCTGAAGTTATGCTTATGGCTAAAAATGGTGTTGATGGAGTCTATGATGATGACCCTAAAACTAATCCTAACGCAAAGAAAATTGATAAAATTTCTTATGCAGATATTATAAAAAGGGATTTAAAAGTAATGGATACTTCAGCTTGCGCTTTGTGTAAACAAAACAACATCCCTATAGTCGTCTTCGATTTCAAAGCAAAAGGCAGTTTGGTTGAAATTATGAACGGAAAAGATGTTGGAACATATATAAGTTAGAATAATTATAAGTATAATTTTATAAAAGGAGAAAAAGATGTCAGACGCTATTGATGAAATGTTTTTATTTGGCGAAGAAAAGATGGAAAAAGCTATTGCCCAGATGAAACACGAATTTGCAGGTTTGAGAACAGGTAGAGCAAACCCGGGAATTTTAGACAGAGTTTTGGTTGACTATTATGGAGCTCCAACTCCTCTTAGACAAATGTCACAGGTTACCGTATCTGAAGGTACAACTCTTGTAATCACACCTTATGACAAAACTATTATGAAGGATATTGAAAAAGCTATTATTAAAGCTGAAATCGGTGTAGCACCTAATAGCGACGGAATTTGTATAAGATTAATTTTCCCACCTTTGACAGAAGAAAGGCGTAGAGAAACAGCAAAAGACGTTAAGAAATTTGGTGAAGATGCCAAAATTGTTATCAGAAACGTAAGACGTGATATGGTTGATGACCTTAAGAAGATTGAAAAAGACGAAAATCTTCCGGAAGATACTGTTAAAGATAATCAAGATGAAATCCAAAAATTGACTGACAAATATGTCGGAATTATTGATTCATTGGTTTCAGAAAAAGAAAAAGAGGTTATGACGGTATAATGACAAAACGCGTTATAACATCTATTATCGTTGGTTTTACGGCACTATTTGCAATGCTCGCAGGTGGTTGGTGGCTTGCCGGAGTTATTTTTCTGATTGCTTGGTACGCGTCCAAAGAATATACAAATATTCTTGAACATAAAGGATTTTTGCCAAGCAGAAAAATAATTTTGGTTGCAGTTGTTTTATTTATTTTGTTAGCAGTTCCTAACCATATCCAAATATTTCCTTTTGCTTTTACATTATCAGCACTAATGGCATTTATGTGGGTACTGTTTAGAGGGAAACAGCCTTATATTGCAAACGTAGCAACAACCTTGCTAGGAGTTGTATATTGTGGTTGGTTGCCGTTACATCTTTTATCAGTACGAAATGAAGGTGTTATATATTGTATGTTCATTCTTTTCGGCGTATTTGCAACAGATACTTTTTGTTATGTTTTTGGATGTAAATACGGGAAACATAAACTTGCACAAGTTATCAGTCCAAATAAGACTATAGAAGGTGCTATTGGCGGAACAGTTATGTGTTTAGTCTTTACTGCCGTTATTGGGATTTTCTTTACTGAATTACCTTGGTATCATATATTAATTCTTGGTCTTTTAATCGCAATTTTTGCTCAAATCGGTGATTTGTGCGAATCAATGATTAAGCGTGATGCCGGAGTGAAAGATTCAAGCGATCTTTTACCGGGGCATGGTGGATTTTTAGACAGAACAGACAGTTACATTTTAACAATCCCTGTTGTTTACTATTACGTTGAATATTTTATAAATTCAAATATTATATTAGACTTGTTTAGAGGTTTGATGTAATGCTTGAAAATATTTTCGGTTGTGAAGCAGAGAGTAATTTAGTAGAAAAGGCACTTACTCATCCTTCTTATACTAAAGAATTGAATTTGGATTCTTTATCAAGTTATGAACGACTGGAGTTTTTCGGAGATTCTGTTTTAAAACTGTTTACGTCCAAACTTCTATACTCAAAATTTCCCGAATACCCCGAAGGTGAATTATCAAAAATACGTTCAATATTGGTTTCGGACAATATTTTGTCAAAAGTTGCTTTTGAAATTGGTTTGGATGAATTAATAAAGCTTGGTCCTGCTGAAGAAAAACAAGGTGGAAGAAAAAGAGAATCTAATTTGGCTTGCTCACTTGAAGCTGTTCTTGGTGCGTACTATTTGAGTAATAAAGCTAAAGAAATAGAGGTTTTTATAAATAAATATTTTTCAGAATTTATCCAAGATATTGATGAACATTTTGAAAAATATAATGCAAAAGATATTTTGCAACAGTATACGCAAGGTGTTGATAAAACATTACCGATTTATAGAACAGTATCTGTTACAGGCCCTGCACATTTACCGGTTTCTGAAATTGAAGTTGAATGGCAATCTAGCGATAAATCTACTACACAAAATATCTTT
>JAKSUP010000177.1 GCA_024408905.1 bacterium | reverse complement strand
ATGGAAAACGACGGTTACAGCCTTGACCAGAAGCGTGACCCAATCGAAGCAAACGATATTCCAGACATCATTCAGCGCTGGAACAACCTTTCCCAGGAAGCAGACCGCACAAAATACGAAAAGTCATTCCTCGTAGAAAAGCAGGAAATCGTGGACAACGACTATGTGTTCTCTTTCAACAAATACCAGAAAAAGCAGGTAGAAAAGAAAACCTACCGTGCCACAAAAGACATTCTGGCCTCCATCAACGATTTGGAAGTGCAGTTTAAAAAGATTATGGAAGAACTGGGCGTTGTGGACTAATGGTTCGACAGGCTCACCAACCGTCCGCCGGGCTTTTCGGGGTTCCGCTGTCGCTTCAAACAACGCAAGCGTTGTTCGCCTTCGGCGCCCCTACAATCCCTAACGCGTTTCAATTCGGAATGCGGAATTAAGAATGAGGAATTAAGAAGTGGCTATTAAAAGAATTGACGAATTATGCACAATAAAAGGACGAATCGGTTTTAGAGGTTATACCAAAAAAGATTTAGTTAGTGAAGGAAACGGTGCAATAACTTTAAGTCCTGCAAATATAAAAGATAATAAACTATATTTTGATAAATGTTCCTATATATCTTGGTATAAATATGATGAATCCCCTGAAATACAACTTGAAATTGGAGATATTGTTTATTGCAAAACAGCTTCAATAGGAAAACTTGCAATTATCGAGTACTTACCTGAAAAAGCAACATTGAATCCCCAGTTTATTGTTTTAAAAAATATAAATTGTAATAGAAGATTTCTTTATCATGCTTTAACATCTACAAATTTTTTCAGGCAAGTTGAACAAATTATATCAGGAGTTGCTGTACCTACAGTATCTCAAGCTAATTTTGGAAATTTAGTAATTAACGTTCCAGCTCTCCCAGAGCAGCAGGAAATTGCGGCACATTTAGACTCAATACAAACTGCCATCGACAACAAAAAACAGCAGATCCAGCAGCTTGATGAACTGGTAAAATCCAAGTTCGTGGAAATGTTTGGAGATTTAAATATAAACTCAATGAATTGGGCTGTTGTGAATTTTGATGATGCTGCTAAAATTGATGGAAATATGACTAAAGATTACGAAAAATATGCGGATTATCCTCATATTGGAATCGATAGTATCATGAAGAATACGGGAGAATTGATTGGATATAGAACAGTAAAGGAAGATAATGTTATTAGTGGAAAATATATCTTCACTGATAAACATATAATTTACAGTAAAATCCGTCCAAATTTGAACAAAGTCGCTTTGCCAACTTTTGAAGGACTTTGCTCTGCCGATTCCTATCCAATTCTTGTTAATTCAGAGAAGTGTAATCGTTATTATTTAGCATATGTGATGCGTTCGGACTTCTTCTTGACTTATATTCTTGCTCATGCATCCCGAGCAGGAATGCCAAAAGTAAATCGTGAACAGATAAGAGGTTTTAATTTTCCACTTCCCCCAATCGAACTTCAAAATACATTTGCCGAGTATGTTCAAAAAATCGATTCTGCAAAATCAATCATCAAAAATCAACTTACAGACTTGAAGGAGTTGCTGGATTCTAAAATGGACGAATATTTTGGAGAGTAAAAATGTCAACGGTTAAAGATTTTGTTTTTGAGAAATTGTACGATAAATATGTACAAGATTTAAATCGAAGAACAAACATTGAAAATAAGATATTAGGATTTGCGACAGTAAATGGAATAATTCTTGCCTCTTTTTTATTATTACAGACCACTGTTTTAATTAATATAGAAGTTTGTAAGCAAAATGTTTTTTCTATGATATTATATTTTAGTGAGATTGGTTCAAATGGGGCTTATGGGTTCTTCTGTGTTCTGACATTTATAAAGATATTTGATGCTTATAAACCAAAAAAAAAGTATCAATTTGATCTTAATGGGAACTGGAAAACCTTACAAGAACTAGATGAAGAAGAAGGCCAAGAGGCTATTATTGAAGAATTACGTAACGATATAAATAAGAATGAAGAAATAAATCAGAAAATGGTTAATGAATTGCAAGATATACATTTTTGTATGATATGCCAGAGTGTAATCTTGTTAATATCATTTGTACTTATGATTATATTATTGTTAAGGAAGTAAAAAATGTCAGAAAAAGAAGAAAAACAAAAAGACGAGAAAAAAAAAGAAAAAACAAAGCTCAAGACACAGATTGTTATCGAATCAAAAAATGAGTCTTCAAAAGAAATAAGAAAAATTAAAGAAAAAAAAGAGAAATAATATATCAACTTTTTTATTGGTTTTATGTTATAGAAAGGTATTTTTTCTAAATCATATTATATCGAATGATAAAAAAAATGTTAGTGAGTCATTGGTAAAATCAATTTGTGTTCCAATTGTTCCAATCAAACATCAAAACTCAGTTTACAGATTTACAGGATTGGATTCTAAAATGAATGAATATTTTGGATAGTAGGTATGGAACAAATTAAAAATTGGGAGTCTCAGTTTGAAAATAGTCAAATAGATTTTGACCTATTTTGTTCTCCAGTATCATTACAAAACAAATCAGAAGTTAAAGAAAAATTTAAGTTTCAAGTACAAGATATTACTAAAAAATGCCCCTTTATAATAACTAGCGTATGTAGAATTACAATTACTTATTATTGTGAAAACATTAAACGGTTACACAATCTTAGTTCATATGACATTGATAACATTGTAAAACCAATATTAGATGCAATTTCAGGAAATGATGGATTAATAGTTGATGATTATTTATTTGATGGAGTTGAAGTAAACTGGATAGATAAAGCAGGACGAGATGAAATTAATATCCACATAGAATACCCAGAATTATTATTTTCTGAAAAGAATGATTTAATCTTTTTGAAAAAAGGCCAATGGTGTTTTGGTAGTTCAAAGAGTTGTAGAATAATGGAAAAACATGATTCTTTAATCTCGGATTATCTAAGTATTTGGAATAGCATTCAGGACGAAAACCAATATTATGAAAAAATTAGAATACTGCCATATCAGCGTTTTATTCCCTATAATAAAATTGCAAATAAAGGTTTCGAGATTGTTGAAATTTAATTCCGGAAAAGATTTTTTTTAAAAATGAATGATTTTTGGGAGCGTAAGTAGTGAGAACTGTATTAAACTGGCTTATAACAAATAAAGAATGGGTTTTCTCAGGAATTGGAATATTCATTATTGGGTTATTTTTTACGTCAAAAGCTGTAAAAAGAAATAAACAAAAGCAGAAACTTGGAGACAATTCTTTTGGTATTCAAGCAAATGGTGATGTGAAAATAAATATAAATAAGGATGAGGAAAATGAGTGAAACTCAAAAAGTTGGAAACGAAAGTATTGCTATCCAAGCAGGCGGCAATGTTTCAATAGGTTTGGGGTATCGTGATATCAAAGATATTTGCAATGACCTGTTTAATAACAACTTTCCTCAACTAGTAGCCGAAGCAAGCAAGATTGCTTCAGAAAATTTATTAAAATATATCGCTTGCCTTGAATCGAAACTGAATGATATAGAAAAAACAAAAATTTCCGAATCGCTAAAAACACCAAATGGACAATATATTCTGAATGAAAGTATCCAAAATGCAGCTAGATTTGGAAATAAAATCGATATTTCCCTATTATGTGAAACAACAAAACAGGCCTTGTTAAATGAAGATAATAGTTTAAGTCAGTCATTTTATTTGGCAAGCCAAATAATTCCTCAACTTAATAAAGAACAATTGTTAATGGTATTGGCTAGTTTTTATATAAGTTTTGTTTCTGTAACAACACCAGATCCTCGCGGAATAGAAGTTTATGCAGTCGAATTA
>JAKSUP010000176.1 GCA_024408905.1 bacterium | reverse complement strand
CTTAATGACCCGTATCATTTATTAAAAGTATACGAACGCCAAACAAAAACTGCTCCAATAAATGTTATCTTTAGAGATAGGTCTATTCCTAACTTAATAAACTTTGAATATGCAGGAATAGATTCAACCATGGCTGCAAACGATTTATTTAATAAAATCAAAGTTATACAAAATAAATTGCTTGTTTCTCCTGATGACAAACATCTTTTAACCATTGCTCTTGATGGTGAAAACTGTTGGGAAAATTATCAAAATGACGGAAATGATTTCTTGGAAAATATTTATTCTTTGATTACAAAAGACGATTCTCTTGAAACAGTTTTGATATCAGAATATATTGCAAAAGATCGTCATAAAAAAGCTTTAAATTCAATATATTCAGGCTCATGGATTGACAGAACTTTTCAATATTGGATTGGAGAAAATACTAAAAATAAAGCTTGGACATATCTAAAAAATACTAAAGATAGCTTTGATAAATATGCAAAAACAAACAAAGAAAATTCTAATTTACAAAAAGCTCAAAAAGAACTTTTGATAGCAGAGGGAAGTGACTGGTTTTGGTGGTATGGCGAACCTAATAACTCAGGGCAGGACTTTGTTTTTGATTATATGTTCAGAGAAAGACTTAAAAATGTATACATAGCACTGGGAATGGACGTTCCGGAATATCTGAATACTACTTTAATTACAAAGATGGAAATGCCGTTCAAACATCCTACAGGAAGAATTTCGCCAAAAATGGACGGGCTAGTGGAAAGTTCAGGGGATTGGTATAATTCAGGAAACATGAGCCTTTTAGATGGGCCTGTATATAGAGAAAATAAAAACGTAGACAAAATTCAATATGGTTGCGATAATGAAAACTTTTATTTTAGACTTCATGTAAGTAAGGGTATTAATGAACACAGTTTTGTTGATAGAATTAATCAATTCTATGTTTATACAAGAAATGCTACAACAATAAAAGAAAGAGCCTATGTAAGACTTATAAGCAAAACAGAAAATCAGTATCCTATTTTGCAGGAAAAGTTTGAAAATGAATTAACATTAACTCTTGTAAAAGATACTTTATATCCACCTAGGCTTACAACTTGCCTGCACCCTAATATGTGGACTCTTTCAAATCCTGAAAACATAAAAATGGTTTATAATGATGTCGTTGATGTTACTATACCTTTTGACCTTTTAGGTATAGAAAAAGGTGAAACTATAGAGTTCTTTATGGCAAACACTGACTCAGGTGTAAAAAATACTTACATTCCTCAAGAAATTCTTCTTTCAATGACAAGAGGTATGTAATAATTAACCCAACATTAAATCGCCGTTTTTCTTAATGTGTTCGATTAAACCACCGTCGTTTAAAAGTTTAATCATAACATCCGGCAGTGGCTCTATAGCTGTTATAGTGCCTTTTGTGATATTCTTTAGAGTGCCTGCTTTTATATCCAAATCTAATTCGTCACCTGCGTCAATACCGTCTGTATCACATTCAATAGCCAAAAGCCCTATGTTGATAGCGTTTCTATAAAAAATTCTTGCAAAAGATTTTGCTATAATAGCTCCAACACCTGCTATTTTAATAATTTGAGGGGCGTGCTCTCTTGAAGAACCAAGCCCAAAATTTTTACCTGCAACAACAAAATCGCCCTTTGACATATTTTTTGCAAAATTTTCATCTGCATCTTCTAAAACATGTTTTGAAAATTCTTGTAAATCAGAACGCAAATGGAATAATCTCCCCGGTGCTATATGGTCTGTTGAAATATTATCTCCGAATTTAAAAGCTTTACCCTTCATTATTAACCTCTGTTGTTTATTGTCTGTTGTTTTATTATCTTTGTTGGGTTGCACCCAACCTACTGTTGCCCTTTACCTTAATATTTCTATTTTTGTTGGGTTTCACCCAACCTACTACTGCTACTTTTTTCCTTAATTCTTTAGTTTCCGTTGGGTTTCACCCAACCTGCTGCTCTTTATCTTAGTGCCTCAGTATCTTAGGGCCTTAGTGCCTTACTTTACCCCTTTACCCCTTTACCCCTTTATTTACCCCTTAGTTTCTTAATTGAACAGGCATTACAAGATAAATATAATCCTCATCAGAACATGGAGCAAAAACTGTTGCTGATAATGCTGTATTTAATTGAATTGCAATCTCATCACATTCAACTATTTTCAAAAATTCAAGAACAAATTTGTAATTAAATGCAATTGTTAATGCTTCACCTGTATAATTGATATCAATCACATCTTGAGATTTTCCGGCTTCAGGAGTATCACCTGAAAGTTTAAGCATGTTATCTCCGAATTCAAATTTTACAATACTATTTTTTTCGCTTACCATAACAGCAACTCTTTCAAGAGCCGAAATTAAATCATATTTGTTAACCTTTGCTTCTCTAGGGAAAGTTTGAGGAACAAGTTGATTATATTTAGGGAATTGCCCTTGCATCAAACGAGTAATAATTTTTGTTTTTCCTATAGAAATAACTATTTTCTTAACTTCTTTGCAGATTTTTATATTATCTGCTTCATCTAAGAGTGCAATTTTAGAAAGTTCTGATAATACTTTTGAAGAAATAAGCATTTCAAAAACTTTTTCGCTATCAGCAGAATTATTTTTTACAACTTCTCTGACCCTTGCAAGCCTGTTACCGTCTGTTGCTGCCATTTCTAAAATATTTTTATTAACTTCACAAACCACACCTGATAGAAGGTTATTTGTTTCATAACCTGCAGCTGCTGAAACAACTTCTCTAATAGCTTTTGTAAAAGGCTTTGTTTCTATTTCAATAGAATCTTCTTCAGAGATATTTTCTTCAACTTGAGGGAATTCGTTTGCAGAAATACCAATAATATCAAATTTAGATTTTTTACAAGTAATGGTTGCTGTAGCACCTTCTATCTCTACTTTTACAAGTTCATCTTGTAAACGAGAAATAATTTCTCCAAGTTTTTTTGCAGGCAGAGTTACTTTTCCTTCTTCTTCAACTGTTGCATCTAATATTGTTGTAATAGTTAAATCAAAATCTGTAGCTGTAAGCTTTATTTTATTTTCACCGACTGTTTCAACCAAAACATTAGCTAAAACCGGTTGTAAACCTTTAACAACAGTAGCTCTTTCGACTATACGAATACTGTTTAATAAATCGTCTTTTCCTGCAACAAATCTCATAAATATACCCCTCAATTCTACAGTAACATTTTATTATAAAAACCCCTCAAATACAAGTAAAAAAATAGTTTGACTTATAAAAAATAATCGTTAATAAAATATAAAAGTTAGTTACTTTGTAAATTTTTGTAACAATATGTATAAAAAAACTAAAGTTTTACAAAAAAATGCCGATATAGAATATGTAAGCAAAAACAAACAAGACTCAAAAATATACATTACCGGAAAGGATTGGATTATGCGTATCGAAAACGAAATGTTATCAAGATTTAATAAGGAGACGATTTCAATGGAACCAATGGAGAGAAGTTTAGGAAGTGAATTAGATTTTTTCTTTGATAATGTGTTAGACACTGTTGTTGATTATTTCAAAGAAAAAGAAGAAATTTTAGGATAGTCAAAACAGACTTGACTCAAAAATTAAATACCCCATGTGGGCGGGCTTGATTGGAAAAATCAGCCCGCTCTCATTTTGAAAAATAATTATAAATAAGCACGCTAAAATACTAAAATAAAACGCTCTTTTTTAACTTTTTATATAATCCACAAATAAATTATTTTGTAGAATTAATTTTTCCAACTTCTTTACAAAAAGACTGCGCCTTTTTCATTGTTATTATAAAAAAAAAAGAAAATTCAATAAAGGATGGATTTTGATAATATCTTGCAAGTGCAATATCTTCTGTTTT
>JAKSUP010000175.1 GCA_024408905.1 bacterium | reverse complement strand
GCTTGGTGGGCGATGCTGAAGATAATATTAAAAACTGCTATGCAACCGGAAATGTGACGGGTGAGTATACTGTCGGTGGTTTGGCGGCATTTGCTGTTTCTGAGGTCACTAACAGTGTATCATATTCACAAAATGTAACAGGAACAGATTATGTTGGTTCTTTTATTGGCGCTGGGGAAGGTTTGTCAAGTGTTTCTAATTGTAAAACTGCCAAAATAGAAGGATTAAGTAAAATTGGTGATACAGATGTTTATGATGATAAAATAACCTATTTGCCTCCAACAACTACAACACTCCAAGTCGGCATCAATGGCGATAGTTCTTGCCAGATAACATTCAATACTGATTTTTCAAGGGGTTTAGTAAATACATTAAAAACACTCAAGGTAACAGATGAAAATAGCCTTGATTTTATAGATAGCTTCTTGAATAAGATTTCAGAAAAGCAAACAGATTTTGGTGCGGTACAAAACCGTTTGGATAGTGCCCTCGAAGAAATCGGAACGCATATTGAGAATTTGACATCTTCTCGTTCAACCTTAAAAGATGCTGATATTGCAAAAGAATCTTCTGAATACATCAGAGGTCAAATTTTACAACAAGCAAGTGCAACTTTGCTATCAACAGCGAACCAATCCCCTGCAATCGTTTTAACACTATTAACAGGGATAAGATAGTAGTTCCCTCTCCAAGGGGGAGGCGGATTTTCGGTAGGGTGCAGGCGAAGCCAAACCCGTAAGTTCGAGTCGGACGTTACTCCGACGAGAACCCGAATAATCCAAGACAGGCTAGGGAGGGGGTTTTACAAGACATCAGTAGAACCACCACCCGCATTTGTATGACTCACTACGTTCGTCAACAACTGCTCCCTCCTCCTAAAAGAGGGCGCAACTACAACTGCCCCCAAGGAAGATAATATCAAACACCTTTTCTCTATAAGAGAAAAAGTAAGTTAGCAACCTCATCTTAATCTTGCTACTATCGTGGTTAAAAAACTAATACTATACAATACTTTTTTTCAATCTGTCGGAACGATTTTCGCTCAACAAGTTTTTAAGCTTCATAATTGCTTGCGCATGGAGTTGTGATACACGTGATTCTGAAACATTTATTGCTTCACCGATTTCTTTCAATGTCATGTTTTCGTGATAGTAAAGTACCATGATTGTTCTTTCTCTTTCAGGTAAACGTTTCAATGCATCCTCCAATTCTTTTTTTACATCCTTTTCTTCTAATTGTGAATGTGGATCAAGGTGGGTAGAATCTTCTATTGTATCAATAATTTCGATATCACCGTCACCGGCGCCTTTTTTCTCATATATAGAGGTTACAGAAGTATCATCTGCAAGAATTTGCTCTACTTTTTCTTTCTCAATTCCCAAATAATTAGCAATTTCTGTATTGGTAGCACTTCTGCCAAACTGACGTTTCAATTCTTCTTGTGCTTCTTTTACATCTCTAATCTTTCTTCTTACGCTTCTTGGTAAAAAGTCTTGGGAACGAACTTTATCAATAATATTTCCTCTAATACGTACGAGTGCATAAGTTTCAAATCTCGCACCCATTTTTGGGGTATATTTTTCTACAGCATCAATAAGACCTTCGATGCCGTAGCTTGAAAGGTCTTCGTATGAGAATGTCGGCGGCAGTGCAACTTTTACACGTCCAACAACATATCTCGTCAAATATATGTACTGCAAAATGAGTCCATCGCGCAGACTCTTGTTTTCGTGATCCTCAAAGTAACGGGCCCACATTTCAGCAAGCTCTTCGTTTGATGCACGCTTTATTTTGTTGTACGAAGAAAAATCTAGTTCTTGTTCCATCCCAATGTCCTAAAACATGTCATCTATTATTCTAACTTTTTTATCAAAAATCTCTATCGTTTGTTTGTATGAAATTCTATTTTTTGATTCAAGTTAGTTTGACTGCGTCAGGAAATTAATGACTTTATTAATTTTTTCATCATAAGGAATTTCGACTAAAACACGTTCTTGGGTAAATGGTTTCGTAAATTCTAATTTGTATGATTGAAGCACTTGTTCTTGGGTTTTAATTTTCATTTTCCCAAAACCATACAAAGTGTCATTAAATACCGGATGCCCGATTGATGACAGGTGTACTCTTATTTGATGTGTTCTGCCTGTGACCAAAGTCAGTTCAACGAGAGTTGCGTTATCAAATCTTTTTAATACTTTAACTTTAGTAAGGCTCTCTTTTGAATCTTTTCCGTTTATTGCCATTTTTTGTGGCTGGCTTAAGTGTCTGCCGATAGGGGTGTTTATTTCAAATTCATCCTTATCAATATTCCCTCTTACGATTGCGATATATTTTTTTACAAAATGTTTTGATTTCATTTCTTCAACCAAGAATTCGTGAGTTTTATTGTTTTTTGCAATCATAATTAGTCCGGAGGTATTTCTGTCAAGTCTGTGAACTATGCCTCTGCGATTAGTACCGTTTATGTCGGATAAATTTTCTCCGTACTTGTACAATAGTGCATTAACAAGTGTACCAGTTTTTTCAATCGTAGTCGGGTGAGTTAACATTCCTGACGGTTTATTTATAACAGCCATATTTTCATCTTCCCAAACAATTTCAATAGGAATATTTTCGGCTGTATAAACATCATCAATCTGTTCTGTTACTGTAATCTCTATGATGTCATTTTCTTTTAGCGAATAAGATGGTTTTATACATTCACCATTCACAGTTATTTCGCCATCTTTAATTTTATTTTGAATTTTTGAACGAGAAAAATTATTAAGTATCTCTGAAAGATACAAATCAATTCTTGTTCCTTCTGATAATTCGTCTATTGTTATTTTCATTTTTTTAGATAGTTATTTTTGATTATTATTATGATTAATGCGATAACACTTATATTAATGAATATATCTGAAATGTTAAAGACCGGAAAATCTATAAAGTTAAGTGCAATAAAATCTCTTACGTGACCAAAAATTATTCTTTCATACAAATTGCAAGTTATTCCGGCTACAAGCATAGCTGCCCAAAAACTTGCAAGCGTGGAAAATTTTTCTGCATTTCTAACTGTATAAATAAAAATTGTAAGTAATGCCACAATTGCAAAAATAATTAAAAAGCTTCTTGAATTTTCAAATATATTGAATGCAGCTCCGGTATTCTGAACTGAAATTAAATTAAAAATAGGATTTTGAGGTAATTCGTATCTGAGTTCATTTATTATTAATCCGGAAAAATACAAATCAAAAATGACAAAAAAAACTATAGAAATTAAAAAGTATATTTGTTTATTTATTTTCTGCATTTTTATCTTCTTCCACAGGTTGCTCTTGTTTTGGAATTACATTAACTCTTCTAATCATATAACCGTATCCGGTCAAACTCAACTTAATGCTAATATCACAAACTTCTGATTTAGTAAGACCGATAGATGCTATGATATATTCGTTTTTGTTTTCAGAATTTGAAGTAAATAATCTTTCCAAAATCCCGTCATCAGGCAACGCTCTAAAAACTTCTTTTGCCTTTTGTTGTGGATATTCGACCACGTCAGAGGCTATTGAAGCTATAGCCATGGTGCCTGCCGGAGGATTAAATTCCAGACTTGCCGTATATTCTTTATCAGCTTCTATGCTTGTAGGTACGGTTAATTTTATATCCAAATCTTTAGCTTCACCGTACATCATTGTAGTAGTTTCATCAAGAACATAATCTGCAAAAACTTTCCATTTACCATTTTTATCTTTACGTAATTTGTACTTGCTAATAGATTCGCTTTTTAACTCGCCTTCCATTTTACTGCTGTCAGGAAGAATTGCGTAAGATGTTTCTATTAGATCAACATCAGCAACATCACCATCAAGTGTTATGTTCTTTATTTTAATGCCATATTTTACATCAAGATAAGAATCCCAT
>JAKSUP010000174.1 GCA_024408905.1 bacterium | reverse complement strand
ACCTATCAATTTTTTCTGTAGAATTATAATCTATACCTAACAATTTATTAATTTTGTTTTTCTCTATGTCGCAAAAATCTTTAACTTCGTATTTCATATGAAGACTATCACAATACCTTTGAACCTCATAGCAATCTTCTTCCGAATACAGTTTGTCATCATTATAAAGATTGATATGCAAACCTTCTGTTTTTGCCCAATTTAAAACTCGTTCAGTTTGCTCATTAGTCAAATATCTTTCATACAATGTATCTTGGTTACTCTTTACCAAACCACCTTGATAAGAAACAATAGGTGTTGTTAAGCCTAAATCATCAGCTATAAGTTTTGCTGCAGCATACATCCTGCCTGTCACCAAAACAACTGTAACTCCTGAGTTCTGTAGTCTTTTTATGCAGGTTCTTACCCCATTTGTAAACTTCGCGTTCGGGATTAAAATAGTTCCGTCTATATCTGTAGCTACAAGTTTTATCATTATAAATACATTCTACAAAAAACAAAATAATAATAAAAGCCAAAAAAAAACGCCCATAAAATGAGCGTGATAATTGGTTAATTAATAAGGTATTTAAATATTAAGGTTAATTATATTTGTTTTTAATTTTTATTTTGTTTTGCCAAAGCCAAGTTTCTGCCAAAATGTTTTCTTTGTGTTTTGTGGTGGCTGTTGCGCTTGAGCTTTTTTGCCCCAATTTTTAGGATTCAACTTTGACCAAAATGATTTATTTTTAACTGCGCCTTTTTTAACTTTGCATTTTTTCCCACCCTTAACAATCATAATCGCAGTTAGAATTACCGTACCTAAGCCAATAAGACCTTTGCCAATTGGAGACATTCCGGAAAATTTGCCAGTAATATTATTCGCCGTTGTAGTTATAGTATCTTTTATAGAATTTGAATATTGTGGTTGGTCACTTTTCATTCCTGTCAATGATTGAGAATAAGTATTTCCCATATACATGTCAGAGAAATTATTGTTATACAAACTCCCTTGTTTCGCAGAATTTATATAATCCATTGTATTTACAGAATTATACATACCTGTACTTGACATCATAGCTGAGTTACTCTGCATACCATAAGATGACATACCATTAGACTGCACAATCGGTTGCATTTGTTGCATTTGGCTTTGAACCGAATTCATTGAAGACTGCGCAAAACTGTTAGCCATACTCGTGTTTTTATTTCTGCCGACAATAGGTGACATATCATAGGCTTCATATGGAATATGATCCAAAATGCCGTTATAATACAGATAATCTAATGAACCCGGTAAAACTGTCATTAATAAAACACCTTTTCACTAACACACACATATATAAAGTTTTTTATCTAATAAAAATTGCGTTTTTCAATTAAATATATTAAGTAATATTAAGAATTTTCCTCATCATCTTTTTCCATAGCACGTTTAAGGATATTTTTATCAATTTTTTTGGTTGCAAATTTTTTATGACTTTCTTCCATAAGCTTTTCGCTGGGTCTTTTGTGAGATTTTGTAGTCGCAGAACGAGAAGATTTTTTCTTTATACCCAAATCAGTAAGCCCACCATTCAATTCTCTATACCACATTCCCCACAATAATGTTCGCATTGGCAATGTGTATTGCACCAATACTGTCATTATAGTTGTCGAAATAATAGAAACTGTAATAAATTCTATTTCAAGAGGTTTTAAGTAAAATTTAATAAGAATAGCGTTGATCTCACTTATCGGAAACTGCGACACAAACGGAACGATAAGATTAGATAAAAACTTAGTTATACCCAAAACATTGAATAAAGTATTTACAATCTGTGGTATCAAAAAATAAGTTAACGCACCCACCAAAGCAATCAACATAAAAGTTGATGCAAAGTGACCTTTTATTAATGACATACTTTTTATTACGCACCCAAAAGGTGAAAGTTCAGGCTCATAAGTAAATACTTGAAATATTAATACTAAAAATACCGCTACCACTCCTGCTGGCACCCACAATAACGGACACATAGCAAAAATAGAAAATATACCTATCAAAAGCCACAATCCGACAAAAGATAATGAACGACGTTTAATTAATTCTGTATGTGCATCAAAGTCATAAACCTTACCTGACTTTAACATATTTTCCAACATTGAATTAATCGCACCATAAGCAACAAGATATTCCCAAAACGCTTTCATTAAAATAATCAATCCAGGTACAGAAATCAATATTGCAATTAAAACAAGGGTGTTAAAATTATTCAAAGAAGGATTTTTATCAATTATCACAGGCATATTTGTTGAAAATAAATATGAACACAAAAAAATCAAAATTAATCCGACAAGCTGTCCTAAAACCGGAAAAGTCATATATTTAACAAATTTGTCAAAATTAGAAAAATATAAACCAATTGATTCTAAAAATATTGCTAACGCGTTTTTACTTTTTTTTGCCATAAGAATAATTTACCAATCTCTCCTTTTATAATATTATAAAATCATGGAAAATTTAAGAGAAATTTTAAATAACTTATCAGAAACCGATTACATCGAAGGTAAAGTCAATTTGCACATACATACATCTTGTTCTGACGGAGTTGGTGACTACAATCAAATCATATCTGCTGCAAAAGAAAAAGGGTATAAATATATTGCTATTACAGATCATAATACAGTTGAAGCACACAAACACATCCAAGATGACATTTTGATTACAGGTGTTGAATTTGATTGTTGGTTTGGGTACGTATTTATTCATCTGCTAGCCTATGGAATTGATATAAATAATGAAAAATTACAGCCGTTTTTAGCGAAAAATAAGGCCGAAACGGAAGGAGTGCTTATTCGATTACTGCCTAAACGAAACGTGAAAAAACTCATAGAAGCGATCCACGAAGCAGGCGGCATAGCTGTTTTAGCACATCCGGCTTGTTACTGGGCATTGAGTCTGGATAAACTTGTAAATAACCTAATCAAAATCGGATTAGACGGAATAGAAACATACTATCCGTATCCGAGGTTTAGAAAATACGTCAGATTTCATAGCGCAAATGATGTTATCAAAGTCGCAAATCGTTATACTCAACTTATCAAAACCGGTGGAACTGATTTTCACGGAAAAACATTTTAATAAAAAAAGAGACCTCTTAAAAGGTCTCCTTTTTTATTAAATCTTTATCAATTTAGCTTAATGCTAACAATGATTTTACTGAACGAGCATTTTCTTTAACTGTTTCATCAGAATGCATGCTGATTGTATCATCTAATATTTTTATAACTTCTGATTTGTCTTTTAATGAAAGAATTTCATTGATTGTGCTCATTGCAACAGCAGGTGATAAATCATTGATTCCTTTACCTTGGTTAATAATAACAACCTTTAAAGAATCATGTAAATTTTTTCTGACCAAAGCACGAGATGTATATTCTCTTACTTCATTATCTGGAGAATTTGTGCCTAATTCTTCCAAAACTCTTATTGAGTCAGTATCTTTGTGTGCTGCTAAAGCATCTATAATTTCTACTACATTTTTATTCATTATGCAACTCCTTCCAATGCAGCTTTTAGCATTTGTTCCAATTCTGAAACAGGAGTTTCAGCAGTTATTTTTGAAGTATTGTATTTTGAAATCAAGGCTGTCCATTTTTCTGATAAACCTTTCCCGATATCCGTAATATCTGTATTCAAGAAATCAAATTTTGATGATATTGATTTTCCTATTCCTGACATATTAGTTCCAATTGATGACATCTTGGCTGAAACATTTTCACCCCAAGCTTTTACATCAATTACAGCATCTTTAATAATTGGCAAGTCAGAAATATTTGTATTATTCGCGTAATCCCAAGCACCTAAAATTCCACCTTTAACTCTTGATACAAATGCTGTTATTGGTTCAATAATGCTTGAACGCATTTTATTCATACTTCCTGCACCAGAAGATGCTATCATTTT
>JAKSUP010000173.1 GCA_024408905.1 bacterium | reverse complement strand
TAGCGCCTGCCGGTTTTTTATTTCTTTCTATTGCTGAATATAAATCTGTCATTTTAGTTCTCTCTTATAATTATCTCTTACATATATATAAAGTATATACATTCCAAAAAATTGCCTTTTTTGTGTTGGATTGTTAAGTTTTGTTAAGAAAGCGTTGAGCAAGTAAGTCAAAATCACCTATTCTGCTAAATATAATGACAGTTTAGTAAAGCTGATCTACTAATTTACTGGATTCTTCGTCACATTGTTCCTCAGAGTGACAAAAAACAGTATCTCAGCACCTAAGTGCCTTAGTGCCTTAGTATCTTAGTGCCTTATTTTCTTTCTGTTTACATCCCCCCTTTAGATAATCTTAATATTGATGAAATACTTTCATGATAAAATTAGTTTTACAGTCGAAGAATAGTTTTAGAGAGGAATTTATGTGCGGAATAGTCGGATATATAGGTAAAAGTTCAGCTGTTGATGTCTTGTTAGACGGTCTTACAAGTTTGGAATATAGAGGTTATGATTCAGCAGGTATAGCAATAAATGTTGACGGACACGTAGATTTATATAAGGCAAAAGGTAAATTGCAAAATTTAAAACTTATTGTTGATAAAAGTAGAGAGCATATTGAGCGTTCGACTATTGGGATTGGGCATATCAGATGGGCGACTCATGGCGCACCGACTACAGTTAACGCACATCCACACTCTTGTAATTGTGGCAGAGTGGCTGTTGTTCATAATGGTATTATTGAAACCTATAAAGAATTGAGAGAAAAATTGGAAAGCGAAGGGTGCAATTTCCGTTCTCAAACCGATACAGAAACAGTAGCACACCTTGTTGCATCAAAATTCGCTCAAACTCAAGATTTGACTGAAGCTGTAAGACTTGCAACATTGGAAATTGAGGGTGCTTATGCGTTGTGTGTAATTCACCAAGATGTTAAAAACACAATTGTTGCAACAAGAAGGAACGCGCCTTTAATTATTGGTATTGGTCAAGGTGAACACTATGTAGCATCTGACGTTCCGGCAATTATTCAGTACACTAAAAAAGCGTTATATTTAGATGATAACCAAATAGCTACTTTGACACCTGACACCTTGGATATTATTGATATCAATAACAATCCGGTTGTGCAAAAAGTTGAAGTTTTACCTTGGGAGCCTGTTGCATTAAGCAAAATGGGTTACAAACACTATATGCTCAAAGAAATTCATGAACAGCCTGATGTTGTAAGAAACGTACTTTCAGGAAAATTAAAGGCTATTGATGAACAAATTAATTTAAGCGAAGTGACTTTAGACAGAGAAAAAATAAGAGGACTAAATCGCATACAGATTGTGGCTTGTGGAACATCTTTGCATGCAGCAATGGTCGGAAAATATTTAATTGAACAGTTTTGTGAAATTGCTGTTGATGTTGAAGCATCAAGTGAATATATTTACAGGAAAACAATTACTGATGAGAACACTTTGGTTATAGGCGTTTCTCAATCAGGTGAAACAGCAGATACAATTACGGCAGTGCGTTTAGCGAAGAAAAAAGGCTCACATATCTTAATAGTAACAAACAGACCTGATTCAACAATGGCACGTGAGGCAGATAGTTTAGTGCCTGTAAATGCCGGTATTGAAGTTTCTGTTGCTGCTACAAAATCCTTTATGGCGCAGTTGTTGTCTTTTTATTTGCTTGCAATTTATATGGCAGAAATTAAAGGCTTAATGAAAAAAGAAGAATTAGAAAAAATTAAGCACGAACTTATAGTTCTTCCACAAAAACTGGAAGAAATTTTGACTAATACAGAAGATATAAAAGCTTGCGCAAGGAAGTTTTCAAGCTTTAAGGATTTTGTGTTTATAGCACGTGGAATTAATTTCCCAACAGCATTAGAAGGTGCCTTGAAATTAAAAGAAATCAGTTATATTAATGCCACAGGGTATTCTGCCGGAGAACTTAAGCACGGGCCAATTGCTATGCTTGATGAAACAATGCCTGTTTTAGCGATTTTGATGTCAGGCACGGTTTACGAAAAGATTTTATCTAACGCTGAAGAAGCAAAGGCGCGTAATGCAAGAATGATTGCAATCACTGATTCTACAGATGAAAAATTGGGTAATATTTTTGAATGTATAATCAGAGTTCCACACATAGATGAATTATTGTCACCAATTGCAGCAATTATTCCTTTGCAGCTGTTGGCATATTATATTGCAGAATTTTTGGGTAAGGATGTTGACCAACCGAGGAATTTGGCAAAATCAGTAACGGTAGAGTAGAAATGCAAGCAATATCAGAAGTCGTAAATATTAAAAATAACAACAATCCGACTGTTGAATATATAGAAAATGAGTTGAAAACAAGAGGTATTGAGCCTCTAAGATGGGCCGTTGTTGCAGTAAGCGAAGAATTTTACACAATAAGCGTCGCAAAATTAGTTGAGTAAATTATTTTAGATATTCAAGAACCGGTTTTGGAACGAGTTTAGAAATATCTCCGTCGTTTGCCAAAATTTCTCTGACAATGCTTGATGAAATAAAGCTGTATTCGGGTTTTGTCATAAGAAAAACTGTAGATATATCAGGGGCCAAAATTCTGTTATTATGTGTCAATTGGATTTCAAAATCATAGTCATTTTGTGAACGCAATCCTCTTAAAAGTACTGTTGCACCTTTTTCTTTGGCATAATTTACTGTTAAGCCTTCAAAAAAATCGACTTCAATATTAGGAATATCTTTTGTGCATTCTTTTATAAGACTGATTTTATCCTCAACAGGTAAAAAACCTTGTTTTGTTGAATTATATGCAACTGCTACAATCAGTTTGTCAAAAATTTTTGCACCGGATTCTATTACGTCCAAATGACCGTTTGTAATCGGGTCAAAACTTCCTGCATAAATAGCTGTTGTCATAATTTTTACTCCTAATTTATGAATATTATAGCATAATTTATAAACTATCGGGGAATAATTTTTTTAGTAGGATTAATTAAAATTTTTTTATAAACTAAAAGTTCTGAGGGGTTATATATGACAGAAAATTCATCTTCAATTGAAACCAGATTTGAATATTATAGAGATACTTTAGAAGGTGAAAACCTTTTTGATAAGGCAAAAAGAGTGGGTGATGTTTTAAAAAGCGGGGTTTTAACAGGAAGTGAAGGACTTGGAATACAAAGTCTTGGAGCAGCTGAACCAAATTTGAGTGTCAAAGAAAAAGACGGCAAAGTCCATAACGTAATAATGTTGGGGTCAAATTCGTACCTGAATATGGGAACTGATAAAAGAGTAGTAGAGGCATCTATGAAGGCACTTGAAAAATACGGTTACGGAATGGGTGCAGTTTCAAATTACACCGGTATAACAGATATTCATAGAGAACTTGAAAAACGTATAGCAAAGTTTTATCAACAAGAAGATGCAATAGTTTTTCCGAGTGGTTATGGAACTAATATTGGTGTAATATCTGCTTTATGTGGAAAAAATGATGTAATTATTAATGATAGTGCAAATCATGCTTCAATTTTTGACGGATGTGTTTTATCAGGGGCTGATATTAGAATTTTTCCACACGGAAATATAGATTATTTAAAGAAAATTCTTTCAAAGCTTCCTGAAAATCAAACCGGAAGATTAATAATTACTGATGGCGTATTTTCAATGTCAGGTGATACGGCACAGCTTGATGAAATTTATGCTTTGGCAAAATTTTATGGTGCAAGAGTTATGGTAGATGATGCTCATGGTATTGGTATTGTGGGTAAAACAGGACATGGTACTGCAGAAAAATATGGCCTTTTGGGAAGAATAGACTTGAATGTTGGGATGTTAAGCAAATCTCCTGCAGGTTTAGGGGGATATTGCGCAGCATCCGGAACGGAAGGTGGCCGACGACGATATCCGGCGGAGGCTGGTCGAGGAATACGAACGGGTCGGGCGGGAGTTCGACGCGGCACTCTCCAAGCACGAGCCGAAGGACGTGTACCGCCATC
>JAKSUP010000172.1 GCA_024408905.1 bacterium | reverse complement strand
AAATTCTAATGTATTAAAATCATATTTTTGCAACAATTGTTTTTCGGCATTAGTGATTCTTGATTGTACAGCTTGAAATCTGTATATGCGCTTAATAATAACGTAATTATCAGCGATTCTTCTGTGAGAATAAGGGACTGAACTTTTTGCAAGTAAAGCTGATGTAGAAAGTGCGGTAAATGCATCTTCATCACTGGAGAATGCACTTTGTACAGGATATACGGTTTCAATCTTCTTACTTATCACAAGTTTACTCCTTTTCCCTTAATACATAAATAATACCCCAAGATTACTAAATTGTCATTAAAATTGTAAATATTTTTTACAATTAAATGAGAAAAGGCGAAGTCGTTTGACTTCGCCTTTTAGATAAAATTAAAGCTAACTAGCAGCAGCTAGCTGTTAATGACTTTTTTAGCGTATCTACCTTGTCTAAGTTTTCCCAAGGTACGATTAAATCAGTTCTTCCTAAGTGTCCGTATGCAGCAAGTCTTTGATAGAATTTGCCACCATTTTTAGCAGGTAAGTTTCTCAAATCAAAGTTTTTGATAATTGAAGCAGGTCTTAGGTCGAAGTTTGAACGAACTAATGATGAAATTTCATCATCAGAAATTCTACCTGTACCGAAAGTATCAACAAAAATTGAAACAGGTTCTGCGACACCGATTGCGTATGCAAGTTCGATTTCGCACTTGTCAGCTAAACCTGATGCTACAATGTTTTTCGCAACATATCTTGCAGCATAAGCAGCTGATCTGTCAACTTTTGTAGGATCTTTTCCGGAGAAAGCACCACCACCGTGACGAGAATAACCACCGTAAGTATCAACGATGATTTTTCTACCGGTCAAGCCTGAGTCACCTTGAGGACCACCAACAACAAATCTGCCTGATGGGTTGATTAAAATTTTGGTGTCTGAATCAAGTTTAATACTTTCTGTTTCGAATACATAATCGATAACATATTTCTTTAAATCGTTTCTTATAATTTCTTGTACTTTTGAATTATCAGAAATTCCGTTGATTTCAGCAGCATGTTGAGTTGATAAAAGAACGGTATCAATTCTTGATGGCTTGCCGTCAATATATTCAACTGTTACTTGAGATTTACCATCAGGTCTTAAATAATTCAAAATACCTTCTTTTCTAACTTGAGCAAGTCTGTATGAAAGTTTGTGAGCTAAGCTGATTGGTAAAGGCATTAATTCAGGAGTTTCATTACATGCGTATCCAAACATAATACCTTGGTCGCCTGCACCAATATTTTCAGTTTCTGAAACAGATGTATCTGCGTTATCGCTACGAGTTTCGTAAGCCTTATTAACACCACCTGCAATATCGCAAGATTGTTCGTCGATGCTTGTTAAAACAGCACAAGTGCTGTAGTCAAAACCACCACCGGTATGACTGTCATAACCGATGTTTTTTATGGTATCTCTGACTACTTGAGGAATATCAACGTAGCAGTTTGATGTAATTTCGCCACATACCAAAACCATGCCGGTTGTAGCTGTTGTTTCAGCTGCAACTCTTGATTGTGGATCTTTTGTTAAAAATTCGTCCAAAATTGCGTCAGATATTTGGTCGCAAACTTTGTCGGGGTGTCCTTCCGTAACTGATTCGGAAGTAAACAAAAATTTCTTTGATGTCATTTTCCATTCTCCTTAATTTATAACTGCCGGTAAGGTTTTTAATTCCGACCCGGCTAAACATTAGCAACATTCTATTATGAAGGGGGGTAAAAATCAAGTAATGAAAGCTTTTTAATTTAAAAATGTTAATTTTTATTAACTTATCCTCTAAAAAGTGTAAAAAATACAAATTTTTTGTTTTTTATAGTATTATGTATTAGTTAGAAAAAAATAGATTTTTGAAATCATAAGGAGGCACATGAATTGACAGTAATTTCATCTTCAATTGACGAGCTGGAAAGACTTAATTTAGAAAAGGTTAATTTAGGACAGCATGTACTTGCAGAGTTTTTTGAATGTGATTCGAATATTCTGAATAATATAGACAAAGTAGAAAAGTATATGATAGAAGCAGCTCTTGAATGTGGTGCAACCATTGTCCAAAAATGTTTTCACATGTTCAATCCATACGGAGTCAGTGGGGTGGTAATTATCTCGGAAAGTCATTTGGCAATTCATACTTGGCCGGAACTAGGATATGCTGCAGTTGATTTGTTCACTTGTGGGACAAAATGTGACCCTAAGGTCGCTTATGAGTACTTAAAAAAAATGTTTAATTCTCAAAATGCTTCATTTACAGAATTGAAGAGAGGTATTATTGATAGAAAAACTCTTAAGCTTGCTGAACAACCTTTTGAGGTAGCAGAACAATTTGCTAATTAATAAGATTGGTATTAATAACAAAAAGTCCTCTAATTGAGGACTTTTTTTGTTACAATATGAAATATTTAAGCAATTTTTATTAAGAATTTGTTTTTATAAATATATGGTTATGAAAGTAGGCAAAATAAATCCGGTTTTGTTTAGGTCGTCAAATACGGTTACAAAACCCGAGAAGCAAAAAACTGAACAAAAAAACATAAGTGGTGAACTGGCTGTTACACCTGATTTTGCTGTGTCTGTGCCTGCTAAGTATACAAAAATATCTCAGGATAAATTGCCCAATGGTTTAGAAGTTCATTCTTATAAGCTTGCTAACGGATATAGAGTCACAGTCGTACCAATGGAAGGTTCGCCGGCTGTAGTGAAAAATTATGTAAATGTCGGTTCTATGAATGAAACTGATGATATAAAGGGTATAAGTCATTTCCTTGAACACATGGCATTTAATGGCACAACCGGTGAAGATGGGTATATAAAACTAGAAACAGGTGATTCTTTTAAAAGGATTGATGCACTTGGAGGCTGGACAAATGCAAGTACAAGTTATGCTGTTACAGACTATGTAAATTCAACTCCTGTTTTAGAAGAAAAAGATTTGGAAGAACAAATTAAAATAATTGCCGCTATGACTGAGAACTTAGCTTTAACGGATAAGATGATTGAAAAGGAAAAAGGACCTGTTTGTTCTGAAATTAATATGATAATGGATGATCCTATGACAATTGCCTTGGATCAAACTTTACGCAGTGTGTTTAATATAAAAAGTTCGGCTGACGAAATGGTTGCCGGTAGTATTGAACACATAAAAAATTTAACTCGTGGTGATGTAAAAAAATATTATGACAAGTATTATACTCCTCAGAATATGAACTTGGTTGTAACAGGAGATGTTTCTCCTGATGAAGTTATTGAACTGGTTGCTAAGAATTTTAAATCAACAAAGGTTCGTTCCGGCATGCCTTATGAAGAACAGCTAAGACCAACGCAAGAATCAGTAAGAAAAGATTTTATATCTAATAAGGCAAATCAGACAGAAATTGTTTTGGGTTTTGCAGGTCCAAAAAATAACGATATTAAATCGGATATTATTTCAGATATTCTTTCAGATTATTTAGCGTCAACAAGTGTCGGTATAAATAAAGAATTGACTAAATTCAATGCATCTCCCGAGTATTTCAAGGAAAAAATCAGTACAAATCCTAATAATCCAAGCTTACTCTATTATGCATTTAATACTTCCGAAGAAAACTCAGAAGTCGCATTGAAGATAGTTTATGACAAATTAAATAACTTAAAGGCTCCAACCGAAAAAGAACTTAAAAATATGATATCTCACTATATGCAACAATATAATGAAATAATGGAATATTCAGATGTTGTAAATTCGGTAATCGGGTATTCAATATTGGATGGAAATTTTAATAATGAATTTGAGCGCGAGAGAATTTTAAATAGTATAACAACGGAGGATGTCCAAGAATATATTGACAAATATCTTGATATATCTAAAGCTGCTCTTACTGTTGTTCATCCTGATACTTGTTCTGAAAATGTTTTAAGTAATTATAATAATGCAAGTGAGTTAACATTCAAAGGTGGAACTAACCGTTTGCCTCTAAATACTGCA
>JAKSUP010000171.1 GCA_024408905.1 bacterium | reverse complement strand
CCAAAAGACCAACTACACATTTATAAGAATTTATTGAACTTAATATGGATAACTCGCCTGTCTGCAAAGCTTTTACCAAACAAATCGTACTTAATGTACATAATAAATTCGCAATAACAACATAACACCAAAAAACAAATCCGTATTCCAACCAATTAACAAATATTGCAGGGTATAAGCAAAATAAACTTAACAAAAAATATGCAACAAAAGTTACAAAACGAGAAGAATAATCTCTTACCAACTCTTTTTGCAAAGTATTTGCAAAAGAATTAGAAAAAATTCTGATTAAAACGGCGAAAATTGTATTTAACATATCTACCCCACAACGTAAATGTTACGCTTATAGCACTTTTTTTGCAACTGCATTTTAGGAATTGTTATGTCAAATTAATTTTTTATAAGTTTTATACAAAACATGTCAAACAATGCAATCAAAATCGGACAAAATGTAGTACACCTTGTGAATACACAGTATCCACATCTTTCAACTTCAAAAATGCGTCCATTGTACAATAATGCTTACTGTAAGTATTCAACACAAGATAAGAAAATTAGCACAGATTATATAAATTTAAATATGTGGTATAAAAATTTTATGAAAAAAATGAGAGAGGCGAGGAAGTTTCGCCAGACATATAGTAACCTATGTCCAAAACGTGATGCAATTAATCTATTGTATCAACTTATAATTGATAAATTGGGAAATTGTAGCGAAGATGCTCAACTTGCAGAATTAATTTTAAGAATAAATGGCTTTAAAAATGCGTGTACAGCTTCATTAAAACGTGGAGAAAAAGAGATAAATCATGATGTTTGCCTTTTTAATGTTGACGATTCTATTGTAAAAGGTAATGTTAAAAATAATAAGACTGTTGTAGTTGATCCTTGGCTTGGCAAAGTAGATTTTATCAATAATTATTTTGCAAATAATTCATACTTACTTGAAAGAGCAGTAAAAGTGCTTCCATTAGGGAAATTCGGCATCAATACTTTTGGAAAATTCAATCTATCAGAAAAAATAATACAAGAATGTAAAGAAAACTATCCGGAGCTTCTATTCAAAAAACAAATTTAACATATTTTTAGACAATATACTTATTTTGTTGTACTATTTTCTTAGGAAAGAGCTAAAATAAATGAAAAAGTTACTAAATTCAGTCTTAATATCATTGGCCATAATATTTTGTTCAAATGCTTATTGCTCAGAAGTCCAAAAAACAGGCTTAGAGCTTGTTGACTTATCTTTTGAACAAGCATACCAATTGATGTTGGAAAATAATTATTCTTTAAAAGCATATAACGAAGCCATAGAAAAAAGTAAATTTGAAAAACGTGCAGCGCTTGGAGAATTTTCACCAAAAGTTATACTTAATTCAACCTATATTCATTTTTCAGAAGATATGAATTTACACACACCTGTAACAATACCGGGATTAGGTTCAATGACAACAACGTCAAGAATTCAAGACCAGAATCTTTTCACTCTTGGTGGAGGGGTTGTTTGGAATATATTTACAGGAGGAAAAATTCTTTCAAATCACGCAGCTGCCAGAGCTATGTATGAAGCTTCAAATTATAAATACAAAGAGGTTAAAGACAATTTAACCGTCGAACTTGTCAAACGCTATTTCGGTTTATGTATGGCACACGAAGTAGCTGATGTAAGATTAAAGAATTTAGAATGTGTTGAACAACACCTTAAAGATGCAAAACTTTTAGAAAAAGAGGGCATGATTTCTAAAGCTGAAAGATTACACGCAGAAGTCGCTTATTCTAACGCAAAAAGAGATTATAAAGCATCACTTAGAGATATGAATATCGTTGAAGAAGGCTTAAAAACTTTAATAAAATCAGAAGATGCAAATCTCAAAAACATAAGAATTCAACCAAACACAGTCTTATTTATGCATGATGATATGACAATTGACTTAAATGAAATGAAAGCAAACGCATTAAAAAATAATCCTCAATTAAAACAACTTGCTGAAAAACGTAAAATAATGAGTGCAAAATATCACGCAAAAGCAGCAGACTATATGCCGACAATCAGTATTTTTGCAACAGATATTTTTGCTTCAAGCCACTTATCAGAAGCCGTTCCACACGCAGCAATCGGAGGAACTGCAAACTGGCTGATATTTGACGGGTTGAAACGTGAAAACAACTTACTTGCAGCAAAACATGAACGCAAAATGGTTGATTATGAAATAGAAGATGCTAAATATAATATTGAAACTCTTGTAACTAAACAATACGAAGAATTAATGAAACAACAAGAAAATTATGAGAGTTTAAAACAAGATTTAGAAAAAGCAGAAGAGGCATTGAGAGTAGCGAACCTTTCTTTTAAAGAAGGTTTTGGAACGTCTTTGCAAGTAACAGACGCTCAGATGATGCTTTTAAAAGTTAAAATAGACAGATTAAATGCTATTTATAATTTTGATGTCACTTTAACAGATTTATTAAAAACAAATGGCGATACGAACGAAATTTTAAATTATATTTCTGCTAAAAATACAAATTTCTAATGAGGTAAAAATGAAAAGAAAAATTATTGCTGTACTTATTATATTACTTGGGATTTCACTTGTGACAGGTGCTATATATTCGTACCAACAAGTGCATACAATGGTTTTGCAAGGAGAAGTCGAAGTCAAAAACGTAAACTTATCATCAAAACTTTCTGCAAGAGTAAATAAAATTAACATCAAAAAAGGTGACACAGTAAAAAAAGGTGATATTTTAGTTGAGCTTGATGCACCGGAAGTCGATGCGAAAGCACAACAATCAGAAGCAATGTTAGCACTTGCCATAGCTCAACAACAAAAAGTTAATAATGGCGAAAGGCAGGAAAAAGTTGCTATTGCAAGAGCAAATTATGATGTTGCAAGAAAAACATTTGAAAGAATGACAAGATTAAATCAAGAAGGAGTTATCCCGACTCAAAAGCTTGATGAAGCAACTGCAAAATATAAAGCAGCAAAAGAAGCTTATGATATGGCTTTGAATGGCGCACGTGCAGAAGATAAAGTATCGGCAAATGCTGTTGTTGATCGTGCAAAAGGTGCTTCAAATGAAGTCTCTGCATACTTAAAAGAAAATAAAATAGTTTCTCCTATAGACGGAGTTGTTACAGAAATAACTGTTGAAGAAGGAGAATTGGTAGGCGCAGGATTCCCTATTGTTACTATCGCTGATAACAACGATTGTTGGTTTACATTCAATTTAAGAGAAGATTTATTAACAAAAATAAAGAATGGAACTGAATTTAGTGTCACAATTCCTGCTATTGGCGACAAACAAATTCCTGTAAAAGTTAACTATATATCAGTTATGGGCAATTTCGCAACTTGGAGAGCAACAAAAGTTAAGGGCGAATTTGATATGAAAACTTTTGAAGTACGTGCAGTTCCTGTTGAACCTATAGATGATTTAAGAGCCGGAATGAGTGTACTTTTTGACTGGAAGAAATTATAAAAATGAGTTACGAAAGAGTCGTCAAAAGAGAGATTAATCGTTATATCGCAAGTCCTCTTGCTTGGATTGTTTCGTTCATTTTCCCACTATTGATGTGCATTATTATATGTTTAATTTTTCATAAAGCCTCACCAACAGATTTACCTATTGGAGTATTTGATGCAGATAATTCACAAATTTCAAGAAAGATTGTTAGAGATTTGAATACATTACAGTCTTGTAATGTAAAATATCGTACAACAAGTCTGGAAGAAGGTCACCAATTGCTTATCGAGGGTAAGATATATGGTTTCATAATGATACCAAAAAATTTCCAACGTGACATATATCGAATGAATCAGCCAAAACTGGTTTATTACTACAATAACCAAAGAATTTTGATAGGTGGAATTATAACAAAAGACAGAACTGCATTGGCACAGAGTTATATTGTCGCCCTGGATGCCAAAATGAAAAGCAAAAAGGGCATACCTTATGATGAGGCTATCAAACAATCTAATTT
>JAKSUP010000170.1 GCA_024408905.1 bacterium | reverse complement strand
TCAATATAATTATTTTTATTTAATATATCTGAAAGTAAATGCCATCCTTTGAAAGTAAGTTTCCAACCCCTGTATTTCTTTCAACGGATTGGGGAAGTGATTGCTGGGGAACAATCAACATGGAATATCCGGTGTTTCCAATAGCTTTCTTGCCTTCTCTAAGTGTATCAATATAACCTTTTTCTTCAGAAGGTTTAAGTCTGCGATTAAAAGTTATGTAATTAATTGTTTGTACTTTCATATTTGCCTATACTTGCAATAGATATAAAACATTAAAAATTTTTATTTTGACAAAATATATGTAGTTTTGTTAAAAAAAATTGCAATAGTTTTATATTTAATATAGCATGAACTCAAGCAGATTTTATAAAAAAAGGAGGACAATAAATGTTCAAAAAATTATTGAAAGGAATGCTTGTATTTGCAGCTTTTGCTATGATTAGTAATCCTGCCAAAGCGTTCTATACAGATATGGATCAAAATCATTGGGCATATCAATCAATTAAATTCTTGACAGAAGTTGGGGTTGTTGTTGGTTATCCTGATGGAACTTATAAACCTGATATTCCTGTTACGAGGGCAGAGTTTGCATCAATGGCAATTAAAGCTTTAGGACAAGAAAATACCAATGTGACTCAGGCAATTCACTTTGCTGACGTTCCTGAGTATTTTTGGGCTTACAACATTATCCAAAAAGCTGTTTATTTTGATTTGATTCCTGATGCAAATGGTGAAAACTATAGACCTTATGACTCAGTTACAAGAGCAGAAGCTATTAATATTGCTGTAAATGCATTGACTACAAATCAAATAAGCCAACAAAAGGCTAATGATATCGTATCAAAAGCTTATGAAGATTATACCCAATTACCGGCATGGTTCTTGATGGCAGCAGCTAAATCTCACGTTTTGGATTTGGATGTTGTTATGCCGGGTCATGAAGGTAAAATGGAAGCAAACAGACCTGCAAACAGAGCAGAAGTTGCTCAATTGTTGTATAAAATGATGCAAGAAGCTAAGCTTAATCCGAATGCTAAATTGGCTGAAGTTATGCAAAAAAGAACAGCTGACGGTTTCATTGTTGATAACGTAAAAGTACAAGGCTCAATTGGTATTATTCCTGCCGGTTCTTTGTTACCTATCAATTTAGAAACAGTTGTTGGTTCTCAAATCTCAAATGTATCAGATATATTTACTGCAAAAGCTGCTAAGAATTATGTAACTAAAGAACATTATCTTTTGATTTCAGAAGGTTCTGATATGAAAGGTCAAGTAAAATACGTTCAAAGAGCTAACTTATTCAAGACTCAAGGTCAAGTTATTATTAAGAACGAACTTCTTGTAACTCCAAACGACCAAGCAGTTATGGTTTATGGTGTTGCAACTTTAGATCCTGAAAAAATCGGTTTCTGGAGAAGATTGTTCAAGGGTAAACAAGTTATTACAAAACCAAATCAATTAGTTAATATCAGATTGCTAGCACCAATTAAAGTTGATTTGACTAACGGTTATATTTACGAATAAATAGAAAAATAAATTGTAATAAAAAAAAGCGAGATTTTATTCTCGCTTTTTTTATTTAATTAATCTTCTTCAGTTTCTTTTTGTTCTTTTTGTATTTTATCTAAGTAATCAAAAGGGTAATTATTTGCGTTATATTTTACGCCTACTTTTTTTCCTTTTTGCATAACATATTTAATATGTTCAACATAGACTTCTTCTTTACCAAATAGTGGATCTTTTCTAATATATATATGGAGTTCGCCATCGCTGTATTTTTTGTGAATATCTCCTACTTTTCTTGGATCTAATTTCCCGTTTTCGATAGCTTTTGCTACTTCTGTGTATGAAGGGAGTTTAGTTGCTTTTTTAGGATTTCTCTTGCCGGCAGCTACAATAGCATCTGCCATTTCAGTTAAATTCAAACCGGTATTTGTTTTTGGTTGAAATAGGGGAAGTCTTTTTATTAATTCATTGTTTTGGTGTTTAGGTAAAACTTCTTGTAATTTTGTTGTGTGTAAAAAATTTACTGGTAAAACGCTGTTAATCATAATTATTATCCTTTCTTTGTTTATCGCTTACAGATACATAATTCCCCAAATGTTTTAACAGCTAAGTCATGTTTTACAAAACTTTACAATTGTGGCCTGAAACCACGTAATAATTGGATTTTATTTTTGATAAAATTTGAAAAATTTTTATATTATTAAAAAATAACAAGACAAAAATATTGAAAAAACACTTTTTATTCTGCAATTTCCGGTGCTTTTTCAAAATATGTCGGAAAATTCTTAACATATTCTTCTAATGGTGTACAAAATGCCTCCAGATCTAATGAGACTCCTTCTTTTAAAGGGTACGCTTTTATGCCGATAGCTTTGTACAATGCTCTTGTATAAATATTTCCAATGAAATCACTTCCTCTGCACCATGGTGTTGAATGTGCAAGTATCCATCGTGAGCGTGCAATTAAGTTGTTAATGCAGTGTAAATCTTTATTTGTAATGTTTTTATTAACATAATTATTCTGCAATTTTTGGTAAAAAGATGCAACATAATCCAATGCATCATTTATTTTTCCCGGTTTTCCGTGGACTATGTAATTGCAATATGTGTTGGCCTCTGCTGCTGATACTATAGTCGATAAAGAAATATTCTCTCCGTAAGCATTTTTTAGTGGTTTTTTAATTAATCTGTTTAATCTTAGCTCATAGTTGTTATATCTGTTGTTAAAAATGCCGTATGGCGTATACAGTTCATTATCCGTTGTTTTGCAAGAGTTTTCCCAAGTAGGTCTTGAACATCTGATAATTCCTGTTAATTTTGCTTTCGTTTTATCTCCAAGGGCATCATCTAATTTGTTAGCATACTTTGCCCCATCTGTAATATGATGTATAACATTTTCAAAATCAGCTTTCTGCCTAATCATAGTTACAGCTTGATTTGCAGTTTTTTTAACGCTATTTGCCCAATACATATTTCTGTCATAGCCACTTATATTCACAAAAAAATCTTCAAGTTCATAAGCTAATTTGGGTGATGCCAAATTAACTCCAAAAGTTGTATTTTTTTGATACACAATTTGTTTGGTTATTGGAAGTATTTTCATTATTTGATTAATTTTGTAACTTCATTTCGTGAAACAGTTTTTTGTTCTGATGTTTCAAGATTTTTTACGGTTACTTGTTCTTTTGCTATCTCATCTTCACCGAGTATTAAGGCATATTTTGCAACTTTAGAGGCTTTTTCGAGTTGTTTAACAAATTTTTTGTTTGTCAAATCAAATTCTGCTGTAATTCCGACAGAGCGAAGTTCTTCTGTTAGTTTAATACCTTCAATTGAATTGTTGCATACAATAAATGCCAGTGTTTTAGCTTCTTCTTTTTCGCCTAAAAGTGAAGCAAGTCTTTCCATGCCCATAGCGAAACCTATCGCAGGAGTATCTTCTCCACCAAGATTTCTGACTAAACTGTCGTACCGTCCACCACCACAAACAGCGTTTTGCGAACCAAGATTGTTTGATTTGATTTCAAAAACAGTTCTGTTATAATAATCCAAACCTCTTACCAGAAGCTTATTTATAGAATAATTTATGTTTAATTTGTCTAAATAGATTTTTAATTCGTTAAAGTGGTTTGCACAGTCTTCGCATATAAAATCTGATTGTATAACTGCTTGAATTTCAGGTTTTGCATAGATTTCGTTGCACTCAGGAACTTTGCAGTCCAAAAGTCTTAAAGGATTTTTTTCATATCTTGCTTGGCAATCAGGACATAAATCTTTTAAATAAGGTTTTAGGACTTCTTTTAATTTTGCTTTAAACACTTCTCTGCATTCAGGACAGCCTAAAGAATTTAATTCTACAGAGAGGTCATTTAGTCCGAGAGCTTTAAGGTAATTTACTGCCATCAAAATGACTTCAGCGTCAGCTGTTGCTTCTTTTATCCCAAACACTTCAACGCCGACTTGATGGAATTGTCTTTGACGTCCTGCTTG